>NZ_LT906662.1:3000000-3300000 GCF_900205865.1 Thermoanaerobacterium sp. RBIITD | reverse complement strand
TTTTATCATTTTTGAGAAATGCTATGGGTTTGCAACAAATGCCACCAAATCAAGTCCTTATCGGGCTTGCGCTGTTTTTGACATTTTTTATTATGGCACCTGTAGGAACACAAATTAATAATAATTCAATACAGCCATACATTGAGGGTAAGATAACTCCACAAGTAGCATACGTTAAAGCTAGAGATCCATTAAAAAACTTTATGTTAAAACAGACAAGAAAGAATGACCTTAACTTATTTGTTAATCTTTCAAAGATAAGGGTAAAGAATGTAGATGAAATACCAATGAGGGTTGTTATACCTTCTTTTATAATAAGTGAATTAAAAACAGCATTTGAAATTGGCTTCATTATATACATACCATTTTTGATAATCGATATGGTTGTTGCTAGTGTTTTAATGTCCATGGGCATGTTTATGCTGCCGCCAGTACTTATTTCATTGCCATTTAAATTGCTACTTTTTATTCTTGTAGACGGTTGGAACATACTTGTGAAATCTTTAATAATTGGATTTAGATAGGAGGATATATATGAATCCAGGAGTAGTTCTTGATATTGGAAGAGAAGCTTTGATGATAACCATGATTATCTCTGCACCTTTACTTATTATATCGCTATTAATAGGACTTATAATTAGCATTTTTCAAGCGACAACTCAGATACAAGAGCAAACCTTGACATTTGTACCCAAAATTTTAGCTATATTTGCTTCAATAATATTATTTGGACCGTGGATGCTTACAACAATGATAAATTATACGCAGCACTTAATCTTAAATATAAATAATTTTATAAAGTAGGGCTAAAATGGAACTGAGCTTTTATATTTTAAATAATATTCAATATTTTTTAGTTGTTTTTGTACGTATGCTGGGAATTTTTATACTTACTCCATTATTTGGTACCAAAACATTACCGGCGATGTTTAAAATTGGATTAGCATTTTTTACATCTATTATTTTGTTTGACTTAGTTAAAATTAATATAGATGTAAATAATTTGTATCAATATTTTATTCTTGTATTCAATGAGTTTTTGATTGGGCTTTTAATAGGACTTGCTTCAATGATATCTTTTAGTGCTATATATCTTGCAGGTCAGCTTATTGATTATCAATTAGGATTCGGAATTGTAAATATACTAGATGTAGAAAAAGAAACACAGGTACCACTGATGGGCAATTTTATCTATATACTTACTTTATTATTATTTTTGTTAATCGATGGTCATCATAAAATTTTTATAATGTTAGCTCAAAGTTATAATATGATACCCGCAGGAAGTGCAGTTTTACAGTTTGATAACATAAATGCTGTAATAACTAAAATAGTTACAGATATGTTTGCTCTAGGGTTTAGGATCAGCGCACCTATCGTTCTATCAACATTGTTATCTGACCTAACATTAAGTATAATATCAAGGACTATACCTCAACTTAATGTTTTTATGGTTGGCATGCCACTTAAAATTTTTGTCGGTATATTTACAATGTTTATTATGTTACCAATGTACTTGGCAATTATTGATGTATTATTTAATGGAATGTATTCCGACATATTTTTACTTTTAAAATCCATGTTAAAAGGATGAAGGTAGAATATGAATTTACAGATGTTTGCGGGAGAAAGAACGGAACCGGCAACCCCTAAAAAAAGACAAGATGTAAGAAAGAAAGGCCAAGTTTTTCAAAGTAGAGAGATTACATCTGCAATGATTATAGTAATTGGCTTTTTAATGATATATTTTACAACGTCAAATATCATGGGCGAATTTATTAATTTATTCAAGTATCTGTTTTATAACTACGGAGGTGCTAGTGATGATGTATTCACAGTAAATGGGATATCCAAACTTTTTATGATTATATTCCCTATATTTTTAAGGTTAATACTTCCAATAATATTAGTAGTATTTTTAATATCACTAATATCAACATATGCACAAGTTGGATTTTTATTTACTTTAGAGCCTTTAAATTTGAAATTAGAAAGATTAAATCCTATAGAAGGATTTAAGAGGATGTTTTCAAGACGAGGTATAGTAGAACTGACAAAAGCTATTTTAAAAATCGGTGTTTTGGGTTATGTCATGTATTCTTTTTTAATATGGCAGTACAAGGGAATACCTCAGCTATTAGATATGTCAGTACAAGACTTGATTAAATACGGCTTAAATATATTTAGCGGTATACTTTTGCGAATTTCGATTGTTTTAATTGCACTTGGTATTATTGACTACGTTTTTCAATGGAAAGATTACGAATCAAATATTAAGATGAGCAAGGATGATATAAAAGAAGAATTTAAAGAAACAGAAGGAAATCCACAAATAAAATCAGAAATTAAGAAAAAGCAAAGACAAATTTCAATGAGAAGGATGATGCAAGATGTAAAAAAAGCCGACGTTGTTATTACAAATCCGACACATATTGCAATAGCTCTTATGTATGATAATGAAATAAATGACGCACCAATTGTTGTAGCTAAAGGACTAGATTATATTGCTGAGAAGATTAAAGAAGAAGCAAAAAAATATTCAATTGCTATTGTTGAAAATAGACCACTGGCACATTCGTTATATAAGACAACTGAGGTAGGCGATAGTATACCACCTGATTTGTACAAGGCGGTTGCTGAGGTTTTAGCTTACGTTTATAGTCTGAAAGAAGAATAGGAGGGATATTTTGAAATTTTCAGATTTAATAGCGGCAATATTTGTAGTTGGAATTATACTTATTATAATTATACCAGTACCATCGATTTTTTTAGATTTTTTATTGATACTTAATATTTCTATATCTATAATTATTTTGTTAACTACAATGTATGTTAAGGATTCGATGGAATTTTCAATATTTCCGTCTATACTTCTTATTACGACTCTGATGAGATTATCCCTTAATATTTCTTCATCAAGACTTATTTTAACTAATGGCTTTGCTGGAAATGTTATACATGCATTTGGTAGCTTTGTTATAGGCAATAATCCTATAGTAGGTTTTTTGATTTTTATAATTATTGCTATTGTTCAGTTTATAGTAATTACAAAGGGTGCAGAAAGAGTTTCAGAAGTATCGGCAAGATTTACTCTTGATGCAATGCCCGGTAAGCAAATGTCTATTGATGCCGATTTAAATGCAGGAATAATAAATGATAGAGAGGCTAAGGAAAGAAGAAATAAGATACAAGAAGAAGCTAAGTTTTTTGGCTCCATGGATGGTGCAAGCAAATTTGTAAAGGGCGACGCTATTGTTGGAATTATCATTACGGTCATAAATATAATCGCAGGGTTAATAATTGGCATGACAATGAAAGGTATGGATATAAATCAGGCAGTAAATACGTATACTATCTTAACTGTAGGTGATGGATTAGTAAGTCAATTACCAGCACTTTTAATTTCAACAGCTACTGGTATTATTGTCACAAGATCTGCTTCTGATACAAATATGGGAAACGAAGTAATGAAGCAACTTTCGAGAGAACCAAGAGTATTGCAAATAACTGGAGTATTACTTATTTTAATGGCTTTTGTACCTATGCTTCCAGCTATTCCACTTTTAATTATGGGATCACTATTTGGATATCTTGGATTTTCAAATAGAAGAAAAAATAATGTAGATGAACAAGAAAAGAATGAGGATGTAAAAGAACTGGAAGATATAAGAGATCCAAAACATGCTTACGATCTTTTACAGGTAGATCCTATAGAACTAGAATTTGGTTACGAACTAATACCGATTGCAAGCAATGAGTTACTTGATAGAATTGTTATGATAAGAAGACAAATTGCCCTAGATCTTGGTATAGTTGTACCGATGGTAAGATTAAGAGATAATATTCAACTTAAGCCTAATGAATATATTATTAAAATTCGAGGTACAGAGGTAGGAAGAGGGAAAGTATACGTAAATAGATATTTATGTATGCATGCTGGAGATTTAAGCAGCGATCTAAAAGGCATTAGCGAGAAAGAACCAGCATTTGGGTTACCCGCCCTATGGATTGATGACAGTGAAAAATCAAAAGCTGAGTCACTAGGATATACAGTTGTAGATGTTCCATCTGTATTAGCTACACATTTAACTAGTGTAATTAAAAAGCATTCAGATGAACTTTTAGGAAGGCAAGAAGTTAAAGAATTGCTTGACAATATAAAGTTAACAAATCCGGCACTTATAGAAGAGATTGTTCCCAAACTACTTAATCTTGGTGATATAGAAAAAGTATTGCGTAATTTGCTAAGGGAAGAAATCTCAATAAGGGATATGGTCACAATACTTGAGACATTAGAAGATTACGCTCCGAATACTAAAGATACAGATGTATTAACAGAGTATGTTAGACAATCCTTAAAAAGAGCTATTTCAAATAAATACGTAAAAAATGGTAAATTACAAGTTATAACATTAGATCCTAATATTGAACAATCTATTCAAAACGCCATCAATCAAACGGATCATGGTACATATTTAGCCTTGCAACCAGATATGATGCAGAAAATTGTAAAGGCAATTCATAGTATAATTAATAAAATAACAATTAAAGGTGAACAACCAATTATTTTAACAGCACCAATCATAAGATTTTATTTAAGAAAATTGGTTGAACAGATATCAAAGGATATAGTAGTTTTATCATACAATGAACTGTTACCAGATGTTGAAGTATTTTCTTTAGGGACGGTGAAGTTAAATGAAGGTTAAACGCTACATAGCTGATAATTATCAAGAGGCAATGAGAATGATAAAGACTGAAATGGGTAGCAATGCTGTTATATTACAGCAAAATAGTTATAAAGATAAGGGAATTAGAGGGTTATTTCAAAAAAAGAAGGTAGAAGTTTTAGCAGCTGTTGAAGAAAATAAAATAAATAAAGATGACCTTTTTTACAAAGATATATATGAAATAAAATCACTTTTAATGACATTAAAAAAAGATGTAAAACAAGAAGAAAAAAATATTAGTACTACTGATTTTCTTGTAGGTAAGGGAGTCAATGAAAATTTAGCTAATATTTTAACAGAAGGAATTGAAAATATTTCGGATAATAATATGGAATTGTTGCAAAAAAGAATTATAAATTTTATAGGTACGCCGAGAAAGATAAATTTTTCTAATGATAAAAAAAGGATTATTTTTATTGGACCTACTGGTGTAGGGAAAACAACAACAATTGCCAAAATTGCATCTAATTTAATTTTAAAGGAAAATAAAAAAGTGCTATTGATAACAGCCGATATATTTAGAATCGCTGGAGCTGAGCAGTTAAAAATTTATGGAGATATTCTTGGAGTACCTGTAAAGGTAGTGAATAATATATTTGATTTACATAAGTTAAATAATGAACTTGATATGTATGACATAGTATTAGTTGATACAGCGGGAAGAAGCCATAATGATGAAAGAAAAATGCATGAATTGAAGACATTTTTGCAATACAGTTCATGTGATGAAATTTATTTATGCTTAAGTGCAGCTACAAAGGATTCTGATATTAAAAATATAGTTAAGTCTTATGATTTTATTAATGATTATAATCTGATTTTTACAAAATTAGATGAAACAGATAATTATAGTGTAATCTTGAATTCAATATTTTATTCAAAAAAACCTTTATCATATATAACAAATGGACAAATCGTCCCAGATGATATTAGTATAGCTGATAGGAGACTTATTGCTCAAAATATACTAAAGGGGAATTAATATGGATCAGGCAGAGAAGTTAAGATATTTATTTAGAAATAATGGAGTAAAAAGATGCCGAGTAATCACTGTTACAGGTGGTAAAGGTGGTACTGGCAAGACATGTATTGCCGTTAATATATCTCTAGCACTTAGAAAAATGGGTTACAACGTTTTAATTATGGACGCTGATATAGGTTTTTCAAATGTAGAAATTGAATTAGGTGTTGTATCAAAAAATACTTTGTATGATGTACTATATGGAAATAAAAAAATATCCGATATAATAAATGAAGGACCAATAGGTATCAAATATATATCAACAGGTGGTGATTTTGATCTTACACTTGGTGATATAGATTTGAATATATTTTTTAATAGTTTAAGTATTCTTGACAATTACTTTGATTTCATTATAGTTGATACTGGTGCTGGAATTAACAAAACAATTAAAAATTTTATTGATTTATCGGATGACGTAGTTATAGTTACGACTCCCGAGCCAACATCAATAATGGATGCTTATATATTAATAAAATCAATTAATAAATTATGTGAAAAAGAATTATACCTTATTGTAAATAAAACAAAAAATAACTACGAATATAGCAAAGTTTATGAGAAGATAAATAACGCATTATATAATTTTTTAGGCATCACGATAAATAATTTAGGATGCATACACGATGACCCAAAAATTAGTGAATGCATAAAGTTACAGAATCCAATTATTTTAAAGTATCAGTTTAGCAAAACGGCAAGAGATATTACAGATATTGCCAAAAAACTTTCAAATAATGTAAGCAATCGTTCAAAAGAAGGCTTATTTGGAATATTTAAAAAGATGCTTTTAGGATAAAGGGGAGAATATGATGCTAAATTTAAAGCCGGGGCAAAAGATTGAAATAAAAATTGGGAAAAGTAAAAATACATATGTATCTAAGGTTGAAGATATGTCAAAAGATGGAACATTATTAATAGAAGCTCCAATACATAATGGTCACCTTGTTCCAGTTAGAATAGGTGCTAAGCTTAATATAAGCTATTTTAATAAAAAAGGATTGTTTACATTTGATAGTATTGTTATAAACAGATTCTCTGGGAATCTATCATTATTACAATTAAAGAAAATAACAGATATTACCAGATTACAGAGAAGACAGTATTATAGACTAGAAAAAGTTTTAGAATTTAATTATAAATTATCTGAAGATGAAGAAGGTGTAGAAAATGGTATTATTAAAGATATTAGTGGAGGCGGTTTTAAGGCAAAAGTAAAGAAAAAATTGCCTGAAGAATCAACAATACTATGTTATATAAAATTAAATGAGCTTTTTAAAGAAATAATGCTAAAATGTAAGATTATAAGGTGTAATTTTGTTGATGATGGATATGAAATTGCAGTGCAATATATTGACTTAGAAGACAAAATACGAGAAAGAATTATATCATTTATATTTGAAGAACAAAGAAAATTAAAAAAGCGCGAAACTGAATATTAAGAAATAAAGGAGGAAGAAAAGTGGATAACAATCAGTATTTAGAGATATTTTTAGAAGAATCTGAAGAGCATATAGAAAGTTTAAATAAAAATTTGCTTAATCTTGAAAAAAATTCTAATGATTCACATCTTGTCGATGAAATTTTTAGATCTGCCCATACACTTAAGGGAATGGCTGCAACTATGGGGTTTGAAAATATGACTAAATTAACCCATAAAATGGAAGATATTTTGCAAGAAATAAGGAGTAACTCAATAGAAGTAAACAGCAATATAATGGATATACTTTTTAAATGCGTTGATGCATTAAGTTCTATACTTGGAATTATTTCAGAGAATGGTAATGACTCCTATAATATTGAAAATCTAATTAGTATGTTAGAATCTATTAATTCAACAGTCGAAGAGGTAGCATCAACAAAAGTAGAGACAGCAAAATCTAACAATAAAAAAGATGTGAATTTGTATGAAGAAGATATCATTGAAAAAGCGGTGTCACAAGGTTACAAAACATTTAGTATTGAGGTAGTTATTGATAAGAATTGTGTAATGAAATCGGCGCGGGCTTTTATCGTTTTTAATACTCTTGATAATCTTGGTGATATTATTGATTCGACGCCTACTGTTGAAGACATTGAAGATGAAAAATTTGATAATCGATTTACAGTGCATTTAATAAGTAAGTTTGACAAAGAAGTAATTAAGGAAAAATTGCTTTCTATATCAGAAATAAATAATATAAATATAGAAGAAATATTGTTTTCTAGAGAAATTAAAGAGACTAAAAAAGAAGAAAATAATAATCAAAATGTAAATATGGAAATTAAGCATAATAAGACTAATAAAAGTGTAAGAGTTGACATTGGAAGATTAGATAATCTAATGAATTTAGTAAGTGAACTTATTATTATTAAAACCCGATTGGAAGGAATAGAATCTAATGAAAAAAACCCTGATACTATTTCGACAATTGAATATTTAGAAAGAATAACTACAAATTTACATGATGCTGTTACGAAAGTGAGGATGGTACCTGTTGAAAGGGTATTTAACCGCTTTCCAAGAATGGTTCGGGATCTGTCAAGAGAATTAAATAAAAAAATAATATTGAATATGTTTGGACAGGAGACAGAGGTTGATCGTACTGTCATAGATGAGATTGGGGATCCACTTGTACATATTATTAGAAATTCTATAGATCACGGTATAGAAACACCTGATATTAGAATAAATAAAAGAAAACCTGAAAATGGAACTATTAATCTTAAGGCATACCATGAAGGAAATAACGTAATTATTGAAGTTACTGACGATGGTGCTGGAATAAATTTTGAAAAAGTTAAAAATAAGGCTCTAGAAAGGGGCTTGCTGTCAAATGATGAATTGGCTCAAATATCAAAAGATCGCCTTATCAAGTTGCTGTTTGAACCGGGTTTTAGCACATCTGATACAGTATCTGATATATCTGGTAGAGGTGTAGGACTCGATGTTGTTAAAAATAAAATAGAATCATTAAACGGAACTATTGAAGTTGAAACAGAAGTTGATAAAGGTACGAAATTTATTATTAAATTGCCATTGACATTGGCAATTATCCAAGCATTATTGGTAAAAATCGGAAGTGAGAAATATGCTTTTCCATTAAATTCCATATCGGAAATAGTAAATAAAAATAACAATGAAATACATTTGGTACAAGGTAAAGAAGTTGTTATATATAGGGGAAGGGTAATACCACTAATAAGGCTTAATAATGTTCTTGATATTGAATCTAAAAACGATCACGAAAACTTTGTATGTGTAATAATCAAAAAGGGCGAAAATTTGGCGGCTTGTAATGTAGATGAACTTATTGGACAGCAAGAAATTGTTATAAAACCTCTTGGGAAATATTTGAATAATGTAAAAATAATTGCTGGTGCGACAATACTCGGAGATGGGCAAGTTGCATTGATAATAGACTCTAATAACTTATTTTAAGGAGGTGTAGTAGATGAGTTTATTTGTAATAACAAAATTAGAAAGTGAAGAATATGGAATAGATATTGATAGGGTGCAATCAATAGAAAAGATGATGAAAATAACAAGAGTTCCGAAAGCTCCATTATTTGTTAAGGGTGTTGTCAATTTAAGAGGCGAAATAATACCTGTTATTTCTTTGAGAATGAGATTAGGATTAAAGGAAAGCAATTGGAATGAGAATACAAGGATTGTTATAATAAGAAATAATGATGTTATACTAGGAATTATTGTTGATAGCGCAAATGAAGTTATAGAGATACCAGAAGAAAACATTGATACGATAGATGTAAATAGTAATTTATATAAAAGGGATAGTTTTATTAGCAGGATAGGAAAAGTTGATAAAAGAATATTACTTATATTTGATACTGATAAATTAACAACACAACAGGAAGTGAAAAAATGAACATTGATAAATTAAATGAAAAATATCTTGACATACTAAAAGAACTTGGAAATATAGGTTCTGGAAATGCGATTACTGCTTTAGCATCGATTATTGGCAAAAGAATTGATATGAAAATTCCCTCTGTTAAAATAATGGATTTTAGTGAAATAGAAGATATTTTTGGTTCTCCAGATGCTATTATTATTGGTGTATACTTTGACCTTGAAGGTAGTGTAAAAGGCAATATTTTATTTTCCCTTGATGTTGATAGCGCTTCATATTTAGTAGAATACCTTATAGGTGTAAATGTAAAAGGGGAATTTAATGATATAGAAAAATCAGCACTTCAAGAGATTGGAAATATAATGGCAGGCAGTTATATATCTTCCTTATCTACTTTAACGTCTCTTGAAATGAAGATATCACCTCCAGCAATAAGTATAGATATGGCCGGCGCTATATTAAGTGTACCTGCAATCAAATTTGGTGAACTATCAGATAAAATTTTGTTTATAGAGACTGAATTTTTTGAAGATAATAGATTAATTAAGGGCGATTTCTTTTTGATACCGGATATAGAATCTTTTGATAAAATACTTAACGCACTTGGAGTTGAATTAGATGGATAATTTTATTTTGAGGGTTGGAATGGCAGATGCTAAAATAACAAAATATCCGGGCAAATTAATAACTGTAGGTCTTGGTTCATGTGTTGGCATTGTTTTATTTGATACATTAACTAAAATATCGGGTCTTGTACATATAATGCTACCATATAGTACGAAAAGCAATAACAATACAAATAAATTAAAATTTGCAGATACAGGTATATATACATTAATTGATATGATGATTGAAATTGGCGCAAATAGAAGAAAAATAATCAGCAAAATAGCTGGTGGCGCACAGATGTTCGCAACTAAGGCAAATTTAGATATTATGAACATTGGGACACGAAATGTAATTGCAACAAGAGAAGTTTTGAACTCTTTAAAGATTCCGATAATATCCGAGGATACAGGCGGAAACTATGGCAGAACTATAGAATTTAATTCTGAAAATGGTAAGTTATTAGTAAAAACTATAGGGCATGGAATAAAATTCATTTAAGGCATGAAAGGAATGTATTAAAATGTCAATTCTCGAACAAGATTTATGGGTTAAATATACAAAATTTAGAGATGATAGTGTTAAAAACGATATAATAGTAAAATATATGCCTCTTGTTAAACATATAGTTAAAAGAATATGTATTTCAGATGTAAGTAAGGAAGATATTGATGACCTAGTGAGCCAAGGAATGATAGGACTTATTGATGCCGTTAATAGATATGACATAACGAAGGGTGTAAAATTTGAAACATATGCATCAATTAGAATAAAAGGAGAAATAATCGATTATCTAAGAAAAAAGGATTGGATTCCGAGAAGCTTAAAGAAAAGATATAAGAATATTGAAAAGACTATTGAAACATTGGAACAAGAATTTAAGAGAGAACCATCTATCGATGAAATAATGGCTGCTACCGGTATATCAAAGAACGATGTATTAAAAACTCTTAGTTATATGAATGCTGGGTATATAAGTTCTCTTGACGAAGTTATCGAGAATAATTTAAAGATTTCATCTGTATCTGATGTTGAGATAATAAATCCAGAAGATGAGGTTTTGTCATCTGACTTAAAGAATAATATTGCCAAAGCTATAGACATGTTGCAAGAAAAAGAAAGACTTATTGTCACACTTTATTATTTTGAAGATTTGAATTATAAGGAGATAAGCAAAATTCTTGGATTAACAGAATCACGAATATCACAAATACATTCCAAGGCAATAAAAAAATTAAGAGAAAGGTTAACAGATTTTGTTTAAGTGAACTGGAGGCCATTAAAGTGCATAATACTAAATATTCTTATAAGATAGATATAACAAAAGATAGAATGGAAGCATATATCACAATAAAAGAGGATTTGAACGGAGAAATGTTAAATCAGGAGAAGGTTTTGAACATAATAAAAGGATATAATATAAATTATGGCATAAACTATGATAATATCATGAATTTATGTAATGAACATATTGTAGGAAAAAGATATTTAGTTGCACAAGGGATTAAACCAGTTAACGGGAAAGATGGGAAGATAGATTTTTTTGTAGACCTCGATAAAAATTTTGAACCTAAAGTACTTGATGATGGAAGAGTCGACTATAAAGATTTACAAATATTTAAAAACGTTAAAAAGGATCAAATTCTCGCTAAAAAGACAAAACCAGAGATGGGAAAAGATGGTAAAAATATATTTGGTGAAGTCATAAAAGCAAAAGACGGTAGAGATGTAAAACTCCCAATAGGGAAAAATACTTATATAAAAGATGATAGTTTGTATTCTTCTATTGATGGTCATATTACTAAAAAAAATGTTGGAATAGATGTAACCCCACTTATAGAAGTTAAGGATGTTGATACTTCAACAGGAAATATAAAAACGTTTGCAAGCCTTAAAATATATAAAAATATAAGTTCTGGGTTTACAATCGAAAGCGAAGGAGACATTGAAATATATGGTGTTGTAGAGGGTTCAACAATAGTAGCTAAGGGGAACATTATTATACATAGAGGAATACAGGGTAATGGCAAAGCAAAAATAACTTCTGGCGGCAATATTATATCAAAATATATACAAAATTGTGATATTGTTGCTGAAGGTGATATAACCTGTGAAGCAATTATATACAGCAATGTTAAAAGTAATCGATCAGTGAAGTTAATAGGAAATAAGGGATTAATAGTTGGAAGTGTAGTTATTGCAACAAAAGAAATACATGCAATCAATGTTGGTTCTAAAATGTATGCACAAACAGAATTAAAAGTAGGTATATCACCGGAAAAAAGAAAAAGAAAAGAAGAAATTATAAAAAAAATTAAAGAAAATAAAAAGTCAATAGATGATTTAAATAAAATAATTTTGTACCTTGAGAAAAATGGAATACCTGAAGATAAAAAAAATATATATGAAAAATCATTATTATCCTTATCTAAATTGAATTTTGATAATAAACAACTTTATGAGGAATATGAGGAACTAAATTTAATTACAAAAGATGAAACATATGGTATAATAAAAGTACTTGATACAGTTTATCCAGGTACAAAAATAACAATTGATGATGTTTCGCAAAAAATAAAAGAACCTATTAAATATGTTACATTTATAAAGGATGAAGCTGATATCAAGATTTTACCATATGGGTAAGGGGGAGATTTATAATGACGGTTAATCCTATTGATTTACAGGTAGCCATACCAAAAATGGTTGAAATAAGCAATATAAAGCAGGTAGAAATTCAAAGGCAAGATATATATGTAGAACAATTTGCTGAAATGATAAATCACGAAAACGACATAAAAAAAAGTAGGACAAATAAGACAAATGAAACAGCAAAATTGTATATAAAAAATAATAAAGACAGAATAAAGAAAAAGAACTATTCAAAGAATAATAAAAAGACACTTTTAGGACATATAGATATTAAAATATGAAAAATATATTGACATTTTAATTATTATATAATATATTAATTTGTGGATAACACACGTTCAATGATTATAAAAATTGGTGCCTTATAAGGTTTTTTTATAAGATGATTTGAACGGAGGAATAACCAGGAGGTGAAAATATGTCAGTTATATCAATGAAACAACTTTTAGAAGCAGGCGTGCATTTTGGTCACCAGACAAGAAGATGGAACCCCAAAATGGCTCCGTACATTTTTACCGAAAGAAACGGAATATATATTATAGACTTACAAAAGACGGTAAAAAAGATTGAAGAGGCTTATGAATTTATAAAACAAGTTGTGTCTGATAATGGAACGATTCTTTTCGTTGGTACCAAAAAGCAGGCTCAGGATTCAGTAAAAGAAGAAGCCGAAAGATGTGGCATGTATTATGTTAATCAAAGATGGCTTGGTGGGATGTTAACAAACTATAAAACAATCAGGAGCAGAATTGACAGATTAAAAGAATTAAAAAAGATGGAAGAAGACGGTACTTTTGAAGTTTTGCCAAAAAAAGAAGTTATTCAGTTAAAAAAAGAAAAAGAAAAACTTCAGAAATATCTCGGTGGAATTGAAGATATGAAGGGAATTCCTGCAGCATTATTTGTAGTTGACCCTAAAAAGGAAGCTATAGCAATTGCTGAAGCAAAGAATCTTGACATCCCGGTAGTCGCCATTGTGGATACAAATTGTGATCCTGAAGAGGTTGATTATCCTATTCCAGGAAATGATGATGCAATACGTGCAGTAAAATTAATTGCTTCTAAAATAGCCGATGCTGTTATAGAAGCTAAGCAAGGCGAACAATTAACTGCAGTAGAAGAATAATTTTATTGTGGTAAGGAATTATTATTTATCCTTACCACTAATTATATAAAGAACAGGAGGTAAATAAATGATTACTGCACAGCAGGTAAAAGAACTAAGAGAACGTACCGGCGCAGGTATGATGGATTGCAAAAGAGCACTAACAGATTCTAATGGTGATATTGAAAAAGCAATAGACTTATTACGGGAAAGAGGATTAGCAGCAGCAGCTAAAAAGGCAGGGAGAGTTGCTAATGAAGGTCTCGTTGAATCATATGTACATGGTGGTGGAAGAATCGGTGTACTTGTTGAAGTAAATTGCGAGACGGATTTTGTTGCAAATACGGATGATTTTAAATCTTTTGTTAAAGAAATATGTATGCAAATAGCTGCGGCAAATCCACAATACATAAAAAAAGAAGATGTGCCACAAGAAGTTCTTGACAAAGAGAGAGAAATATTAAGAGTACAATCATTAAACGAAGGAAAGCCTGAAAAGGTCATTGAAAAAATTATTGAGGGTCGTCTTGAAAAGTTTTATAAAGAAAACTGTCTTTTAGAGCAGTTATATATAAGAGATGATAAGAAGACTATAAAAGACCTACTCAATGAAACAATAGCAAAACTTGGCGAGAATATAATAATTAGGAGATTTGCAAGATTTGAAAGAGGAGAGGGTATTGAAAATTCTTCTGAAGAATAATAAAATTAAATAGGCAACCTAAATAGATGGGACACGGTTGTGTCCCATTTTTAATAAATTAAGAAGGATTTTTTATATTTTTATAGAATTAATAAATGAGGTGTTTAAATGACTACAAAATATAAACGTATAATTCTTAAAATATCTGGCGAAGCTTTATCTGGGAATACAGGTTTTGGAATTGATTTTGAAACAGTTAATTTAATCGCTGACCAGATTAAAGAAGTAAAAGAGATGGGTGTACAGATAGGTATGGTTGTTGGAGGTGGTAACATATGGAGAGGTAGAGAGGGAATTGGAATGGATAGAACTACAGCCGACCATATGGGTATGCTTGCAACAGTAATAAATTCTCTTGCATTGCAGGATGCATTAGAACAACGCGGAGTGGAAACAAGGGTGCAAACAGCTATTGAGATGAGACAAATAGCTGAACCATATATTAGAAGGCGAGCAATAAGGCACCTTGAAAAGGGTAGAGTAGTAATTTTTGCTGCAGGTACTGGAAATCCATTCTTTTCAACGGATACAACAGCGTCATTAAGAGCTGCCGAAATTGATGCCGAGGTAATTCTACTTGCTAAAAAAGTTGATGGTGTTTATGACAAAGATCCAGTAAAGTTTAATGACGCAATAAAATTTGATACACTTACATATCTTGATGTATTAAATAAGGGTCTTGGCGTAATGGATTCCACAGCAACATCATTATGTATGGATAATAAAATACCTATAATTGTTTTTAATTTAACTGTTCCAGGTAACATTAAAAATGTTATTATGGGGCATAAGATAGGAACGCTCGTTAAGGAGGGGTAATAAAATGGGAGATTTATTAAAAAACACCGAAGAAAAGATGAAAAAGTCTCTTGCTGTTCTGAAAAATGAATTAGTGTCAATTAGAGCAGGTAGAGCTAATCCTTCATTGCTTGATAGAATTTCAATTGATTATTATGGTACTATGACACCTATAAATAAGATTGCTTCAATAACAGCTCCAGAACCAAAACTAATTATAATACAGCCTTGGGATACATCAAAAATATCAGAAATAGAAAAAGCCATACAGAAATCTGATTTAAATATAAACCCTACATCAGATGGAAAAATTATAAGGCTCGTATTTCCTGATTTAACAGAAGAAAGAAGAAAGGAACTTGTTAAGCTCGTACACAAAAAAGGAGAAGAAGCAAAAGTAGCTGTAAGACAGATTAGAAGGGAAGCAAATGATACTATAAAAAAGATGGATAAAAATGGAGAAATTTCTGAAGATGAAAGATTAAAAAATGAAGAAAGTGTACAGAAGCTAACAGACAAATACATAAAAGAAATAGATAAAGTTCTTGAACAAAAAGAGAAGGAGATTATGGAAGTTTGATAGATATAATTGGTTATGATTTGGATATCGCTAAGAAGATGCTTTTAAATAACAAAGTAAAATTTGAAATAATAGAAACAAAGCCAACAAAGATATATAACGGCTATCAATATCGAGTAATTAGAACTAAAATTTACAATGATATTTTAAAGGTAACAATTTCTAAATTTTAACCCCCTCAAATGAGGGGGTATTGCCCATATTATAAGGAGGAAAATTAATGAGTTTTCTATTTAATCAAAAAAAGGACGTGGCTAAGAAAACAGGAGAAAAAATAGATATGAGCAATATACCTCAGCATATAGCTATAATTATGGATGGGAATGGTAGATGGGCAAAAAAAAGAGGATTAGTGAGAAGTCTTGGTCACAGAGCTGGCATGGAAGCTGTTAAAAGAGTTGTAAAAGCGTCATCCGAAATAGGTGTTAAATATCTAACACTATATGCTTTTTCAACTGAAAACTGGAAAAGACCTGTTGATGAAATAAATAGTCTAATGAATCTTTTAATAGAATATCTTGGAAGAGAAATTGATGAGCTCAATAGAAATAATGTTAAAATAAATTTTATAGGTGATATATCTAAAATACCAGATAAATGTAAAAGCAAAATAGAAGAAGCGGAAAAAATTACAATGAATAATTCAGGCCTCGTGCTTAACATTGCGTTGAATTACGGTGGAAAGGATGAAATTGTAAACGCAGTTAAAAATATATGTAAATCTATTTTGGAGGGTAAACTGAATTTATCAGACATTGATGAAAATGTTGTAAGTAATAATTTATATACAGCAGGACAGCCTGACCCTGATTTAATTATAAGACCAAGTGGCGAATTAAGGATTAGTAATTTCATGTTATGGCAATCGGCATATTCTGAATTATGGTTTTCTGATATATTGTGGCCTGATTTTGATAAAGAGAATCTTATTGATGCAATAGCTGATTATCAAAAAAGAAATAGACGATTTGGCGGCATATAAATGAGGGGTTGAATATATGTTAAAAACAAGAATTGCAAGTGCGCTCATTGGGCTACCATTAGTTTTTTTTGCATTGTTAATGGGGGGCTTGTATTTAAGATTTTTTTTAATTATTATAAGTTTGATAGGTCTATATGAATTTTATACCGTATTTGACAATATTGATATAAAACCTATTAAATATGTCGGGTATTTATCAATTTTATTTTTTTATATAACTGAATATTCAATCAAGACTGCTGATTCAATTATCATAATATTAATGGCTATTTTTGCTATGCCTGTGTTAAACAAAAAATATAATATAAGGGATGTATCCATAACTATAATAGGTGTATTATATATGATATTTTTTTCGTACATAGGAAAACTAAGAGAATTGGATAATGGTTATTTACTTGTTTGGTTTATTTTTATTATCTCATGGCTAACAGATACATCAGCATATTTTTGGGGTAAATTTTTGGGAAAAAATAAGTTATGTCCTTCAATAAGTCCAAATAAGACTTTGGAAGGGTCGATTGGAGGCTTAATAGGAGCGATAATTGGAAGCATTGTTTTTACTTTTCTTTTCTATGAAAAACTTAAATTAAATATATTTTTAGTGATAGTCTTAAGCTTAATTGGAAGTATAGTAGCACAAATAGGAGATCTTTTTGCATCATCAGTAAAAAGAAATTGTCACATAAAGGATTATGGTAAAATAATCCCTGGCCATGGTGGAATTCTTGACAGATTTGATAGTATATTATATGTAGCACCTTATTTATATCTTTTCTTTACTTATGTACATAGGTGAAAGGAGTTAATTATGAAAAATATAGTTATATTGGGTTCCACTGGTTCAATTGGGACTCAAACACTTGATGTAGTTAGAAAATCAAATGAATTTCGTGTTTTAGGTTTGACATGTTATAATAATATAGAATTAATAAAGGAACAAATAGATGAGTTTAAACCTCAAATTGTCGCAGTTAAAGATACTGAAAAAGCAAAAGAATTAGAAAATATTATTGATACAAGAACAAAAGTATTATCAGGTGAAGATGGGATAAATGAAGTTGCAATGTATGATAATGTACAAACAGTTGTCGTAGCAATTGAAGGTATGGCGGCACTTGTGCCTACAATTAAAGCAATAGAATCAGGACACAATATAGCACTTGCAAATAAAGAATGCTTAGTTACAGGTGGGCATATAATTACAAAACTCGCAAATAAATATAATGTTAAGATACTACCCGTTGACAGTGAGCATAATGCCATATTTCAGTGCTTGCAAAACAATAAAAAAGAATTTGTAAATAGATTGATTATTACAGCTTCTGGGGGACCATTTAAGGGCAAATCTATTGATGAATTAAAAAACGTTACAGTCGAAGAAGCATTAAAACATCCAAATTGGAGTATGGGGAAAAAAATAACTATTGATTCGGCTACACTAATGAATAAGGGGTTTGAAGTTATAGAAGCAAAATGGCTTTTTGATATATCATTAGACAAAATTGATGTTGTAGTACATAAAGAAAGTGTTGTACATTCAATGGTTGAATTTATAGATGGGAGTATTATTGCTGAAATGGCAACAGCTGATATGAGAATACCAATTCAATATGCTTTATATTATCCTGATAGAGAATATATAGAGGGTATCAGATATTTAGATTTTACTGAAATAGGAAAGTTAACCTTTGAAAAACCAGATATTAAGACTTTTAAATGCCTTCAATTAGCATATGAAGCTATAAAAGAAGGCGGAACCATGACAACAGTATTAAATACGGCAGATGAAGTTGCTGTACATCTATTTTTACAAAAACATATTAATTTTGTAGATATTCCCCAAATTATAGAACGATACATGTATAAACATAAAAATATCATGAATCCTGATTTAAATGATATACTAGAAGTAGATAAAAATATTAGGGAAGAAATTCTTAACGAATATTTGAGGTGATATTTTGATAATACTTTTTTACATTTTTGTAAGTCTTATTGTTCTTAGCATACTTGTCATGATACACGAATTCGGACATTTTATTATGGCAAAAATATCAGGGACAAAGGTAAATGAATTTTCTATCGGCTTTGGTCCAAGATTATTTGTAAAAAAATATGGTGATACAGAGTATTCATTTAGAATACTATTGTTTGGTGGTTACTGTGCATTAGCAGGTGAAGATGAAAAATCGAATGATAGAAGGGCAGTAACGAATCAGCCATGGTATATAAGATTGGGTATATTTGCAGCTGGACCATTAATGAATATTGCTATGACATTTGTCCTATTGTTTTTAGTCTTTTATATTGTGGGAAGTCCAATACCTACTGTTAAAACAGTTATGGAGGGATATCCAGCACAAAAAGCTGGTATTTTGCCTGGTGACAAAATTGTTATGGTCAACGACACAAAAATAAATGACTGGAATTCTTTGGAGAATATCATTAATTCTAATAACGGTGTTGAATTAAAGTTTACTATTAAAAGAGATAATATAACATTAACGAAAAATATAGTGCCAAATTATGATAAAAAAGCTTCAAAACCAATGATTGGAATAATACCACAATATGAAAGATCAATATATTTAGCGATAAAAATAGGGATTCAGCAGACCATATATTTTTCTAAAATGATTATAGCATCATTGTATATGCTAGTATCCGGTAAAGTTTCAGCAAACGACCTTATGGGTCCAGTTGGAATTGTACAGGCGGTCGGCACTGTAGCAAGGACAGGATTTTTAAATTTGATGACATTTGCAGCATTAATAAGTGTCAACTTGGGGTTATTCAATTTATTGCCATTTCCTGCACTTGATGGAGGTAGAATTCTCTTTGTCATAATAGAGGGATTAAGAGGTAAACCTGTGGACCCTGAAAAAGAAGGATTTGTTCATTATATTGGTTTTATATTATTGATAGCTCTTATGCTTTTTGCGACATATAGAGATTTAATCAGAATAAATATATTTAAATGATTAGGTGATTATATGAGAAAAAAAACAAAAGAAATAAAGATAGGAAATATAAAAATCGGAGGGAATAATCCTATCGCGGTACAATCTATGACAAATACAGATACAAGGGATGTAAAAAAGACTATAAATCAAATAATAGACCTTCAAAATGCAGGATGCAATATAATCAGAGTAGCGGTTCTTGATATGGATGCTGCAAAGGCTATAAAAGAAATAAAAAGGGAAATAAATATACCAATTGTCGCAGATATTCATTTTGATTATAAGCTTGCGATTGAAGCTATTTTAAATGGAGCTGACAAAATCAGAATAAATCCAGGAAATATTGGTGGTGAAGACAAAATAAAATTAGTTGTGGATGCTGCCAAAGATAATGGTGTTCCTATTCGTGTTGGTGTAAATTCAGGATCTTTAGAGAAGGGTATTTTAAATAAATATGGTGGTGTTACATCAGAAGGAATCGTAGAAAGTGCTTTAAAAAATGTTTCTTTACTAGAAAAGTACGGTTTTTATGATATAGTAATTTCTTTAAAAACATCAAGTGTTCCTTTAACAATAGAATCATATAAATTGATTTCAGAAAAAGTCGCTTATCCTCTTCATGTCGGTGTTACAGAAGCTGGGACATCATTTTCTGGAACAATAAAATCTGCAATTGGAATTGGAAGTCTTTTATATTTAGGGATTGGCGATACTATAAGAGTTTCATTAACAGGTGACCCAATTGAAGAGGTCAGAGTTGGGAGGCAAATCTTAAGATCACTAGGATTATTAAAAGAAGGTATAGAACTTATTTCATGTCCAACATGTGGTAGAACTAAAATTAATTTAATAGATTTAGCTAAAAAAGTTGAAGAGTTAACAAGGGATATAAAGCAAAATGTAAAAATTGCTGTTATGGGATGTGCAGTTAATGGACCAGGCGAAGCAAGAGAAGCTGATATAGGTATTGCAGGTGGTGCTGGTGAAGGACTTATTTTTAAGCATGGTAAAGTATATAAAAAGGTACCCGAAGATAAGCTTCTTGACGAGTTTATGAAAGAATTACGCAATGTATTAAAGGAGAATACTTTATGATATCTGTTATTGTGCCGGCATATAATGAAGAAAAAAACATAAAGAATGTTTTATGTATACTAGAACATATTGACGTTATTGGTGAAATAATTGTTGTTAATGATGGTTCAACAGATAATACTGCAAAAGTTGCAAGCAACTTTAATGTAACAATAGTTAATCAAGAAAAAAATATGGGAAAGGGTGCTGCCATAAAAATAGGCATTCAAAAATCTATTGGTGATATAATTGTAATGCTTGATGCAGATCTTGTAGGATTAACAGAAAATCATTTTAAAAAACTTGTAGAACCAATTTTAGATAATAATGCTGATATGACAATAGGAATATTTTCATCGGGTAGAAAAACCACTGATTGGGCACAAAAAATCGCACCTTTTTTATCGGGCCAAAGGGCTATGAAAAAAAAATTATTTATGGAATTCATTGAAGAAAAAAATATTGATGTATGCAAATATGGCTTGGAAGTTGCTCTAACAAAATATGCTAAGTCGAAAAAATTAAGGGTGCAACATGTCCCATTTGAAAACATGACACATATTATGAAAGAAGAAAAATTAGGACTTATAAGGGGCTTTTATTCAAGATTAAAAATGTATAGAGATATATTAAAAGTTTGGATATAAGGGGGTATAGAAATGTTACCTTCTTTTTTAAAAGAAGATTTTGAGATAAATAATATAGATATAAAAAGAATATGCCTATCAATAAAACAAAAAAAACTTATTGTCTTCTTGCCTTTTACGTTAAAAAACGATATTGATGCATTAAAAAAATTAAAATCAGCTATTAAATCAAAAATTCCATTATTAGATAACATTGAGTTCCGATTTGAAAGACTGCAAATTGACAGAATTGATGCTTTAATTAAAAAATATTGGGACAGTATCATAAAAGAAACAAGTGAAAGATATCCTGGCACATTAAGCTTTATCAAGTCTTGTGATGTATACTGCGATGATGAACATATTGTGATTAAAGCTTCAAATGAATTAGCATACAATTTTTTAAAAAAGAATAAGATTGATTTATATATGTGTGAAGTAATAAAGAGACATTACGATATAACTGCAAAAATCGAGTTAACTCTCGATAAAACAATAAATAATATTATAAAGGAAAAAATACAGAAAGATGAAGAGAAATTTGCACAGGACATTATTACAACGAATTTTGAAGAAGATCAGCATAAAATTCACGAAAATATAGCAGATACAACAAAAGTTTTACTTGGAAAAGAAATCAAATCTGATATAACAAAGATATCAGAAATTACCCAAGAAGGTGACGATATTACAATTGAAGGGGAAATATTCACAATAGATTTTAAAGAAATTAAGTCAAAATATCTTATGACTTTTGATATAACTGATCATACATCATCATTTTCTGTTAAGGCATTCTTAAATGAGGAAAAATACAACATAATAAAGGATAATTTAAAAATAAATAGCTATGTAAAAGTAAGAGGAACAGTAATATATGATAAATATGAAAGGGATCTTATAATAAATGCAAAAGATATAGAATTAGCTGAAAAGAAGATAAGAGTTGACAATGCACCTACAAAAAGAGTAGAACTACATGTACATACCCAGATGAGCAGCATGGATGGAGTAAGTTCGGCAGAGTCTCTAATTAAAAGGGCACATGAATGGGGCCACAAAGCTATAGCTATTACAGATCATGCCGTTTTGCAAGCATATCCTGAAGCACAGGCTGCAGCTAAAAAATATGGTATAAAAGTGATTTATGGAGTTGAAGGGTATCTTGTTAATGACGGCGTACCAATCATTTCAGGAATTTGTGATGGAACTTTTGACGATGAGTTTGTTGTGTTTGATATAGAAACAACTGGCCTTTCAAGTATAAATGATAAAATTATTGAAATAGGTGCAGTTAAGATTAAAAATATGGAGGTTATAGATACTTTTGAAACATTCATAAATCCTCAAACACATATATCGAATTTTATAACAAAATTAACTGGAATAAATGATACAATGGTTAAAGATTATCCTACAATAGATGAGATATTGCCTAGATTTATCGAATTTATAAAAGGCGCAATACTCGTTGCACACAATGCTAATTTTGATGTTACTTTTATAAAAACAAAAGCAAAAAATATGGGTATTGAAATTAATAATGCAGTACTTGACACACTTGAATTAAGTAGGCATATGTACAGCAATCTAAAAAATTATAAACTTGATACAGTAGCAGAATATCTCGGAGTAAATCTTGAAAATCACCACAGGGCTGTAGATGACGCAAAAGCTACGGCCGAAATATTCTTAAAAAGTATAAATGAGTTGAAAAATAATGGCATATATAATGTTGTAGATGTAAATACTTACTTAAAAAATAAAGTGGATATAAAAAAAATGCCTTCATATCATGTGATAATACTTGTTAAAAATCAAAAAGGATTAAAAAATTTATATGAGATGGTATCTAAATCAAACCTTGAATACTACCATAGAAATCCTAGAATACCTAAAAGCCTTTTAACTCAAATGCGAGATGGCCTCCTTATTGGTTCAGCCTGTGAACAGGGAGAAGTATTTAGAGCAATAGTTGCTAATTATGATAATAATAAATTAAATGATATAATTAACTTCTATGATTACCTTGAAATTCAACCAATAGGTAATAACGAATTTTTAATCGAAAAAGGTGAAGTCAAAAATATAGACGAACTAAAGAAGATAAATAAACGAATATTTGATCTAGGTAAACAAAATAATAAACCTGTTGTTGCTACATGTGATGTGCACTTTTTAGAGCCATGGGATGATGTATATAGAAAAATTTTAATGTATGGAAAGGGATTTAAGGATTCGAATAGACAACCACCGCTTTATTTTAGAACAACTGATGAAATGTTGGATGAATTTAATTACTTTGAAAGAGACATAGCGAAGGAAGTTGTTATAGATAATCCTAACAAAATAGCAGATTTAATAGACGATGTAAAACCGATACCTGATGGTACATTTCCCCCATCTATTGAAGGAGCAGAAGAAGAATTAAAAAATATAACAATCAGAAAAGCACATGAAATTTATGGAGATATATTACCGGATATTGTCGAGAAAAGATTACAAAAAGAACTAAATTCTATAATTAATAATGGATATGCTGTAATGTATATAATTGCTCAAAAGCTCGTTACTAAGTCTTTAAATGATGGATATCTTGTCGGTTCAAGAGGTTCTGTCGGTTCTTCTTTTGTTGCTACAATGAGCGGCATTACAGAAGTAAATCCGTTACCACCTCATTATGTTTGCCCTAAATGCAAACATTCGGAATTTGTATTAAATAGCAGCTATGGCTCTGGTGTCGATATGCCCGATAAAAATTGTCCAAATTGTAATATAAAAATGAAAAAAGATGGCCATGATATACCGTTTGAAGTATTTCTTGGGTTTGAAGGTGATAAAGAGCCTGATATTGATTTAAATTTCTCAGGTGAATACCAACCAATAGCACATAAATATACAGAAGAAATATTTGGTGTCGGACATGTTTTTAGAGCAGGTACAATAGGAACACTGGCTGATAAAACGGCTTATGGATTTGTAAAGAAATATTTTGAAGAAAAAAATATAGTAACACATAATGCTGAGATTCGGCGACTCGTTGCTGGGTGTACTGGTGTAAAAAGAACTACCGGGCAACATCCTGGAGGTGTAATGGTAGTTCCCAAAGATAAAAGTATCTATGAATTTACTCCTATACAACACCCTGCAGATGCCCAAGATACGGATATCATAACTACACATTTTGACTATCATTCTATTAGTGGCAGATTACTTAAACTTGATATTTTAGGTCATGATGATCCTACTGTGATAAGGATGTTAGAAGATTTAACAGGCTTAGATGCAAGAAAAATACCGCTTGATGATAAAGAAACTATGAGCTTATTTACTAGTGTTGATGCTCTTCATATAAAACCAGAAGATATAAATTGCAATGTAGGCACATTAGGTTTACCTGAATTTGGGACAAGGTTTGTAAGGCAAATGCTTGTTGATACTAAACCAACAACTTTTGCTGAACTTGTAAGAATCAGTGGACTGTCACATGGTACAGATGTATGGCTTAATAATGCACAGGATATAATAAAAGAGGGAAAAGCTACTCTTAAAGAAGTAATATCAACAAGAGATGATATAATGCTTTTTCTTATAAGTAAAGGAATGGATAAAAAATTATCATTTAAAATAATGGAAAGTGTCCGTAAAGGAAAGGGTATAAAAGAAGAAGAAATTGAAGAGATGAAAAAGCATAATGTCCCTGAGTGGTTTATTGAATCATGTAAAAAAATTAAATATATGTTTCCTAAAGCACATGCAGTAGCATATGTAATAATGGCATTTAGAATTGCATATTTCAAAGTACATTATCCTGAAGCATTTTATGCTACATATTTTACTGTTAGAGCAGATGAATTTAATCTTGATATAATGAATTCATTAGAAAAAATAAAAGAAAATATAAAGTTAATCGAAGCCAAAGGAAATAATGCCACAGCAAAAGAAAAGGGACAATTAACAATATTAGAAATTGGACTTGAAATGTATTTAAGAGGATTTAAGTTTATTAATGTGGATTTATATAAATCAGATGCACTAAAGTTTTTAATAACAGATGAAGGTATTTTACCACCGCTAAATTCATTAGAAGGTATAGGAAAGCAAGCTGCAAAAATAATTGCTGAAGAAAGATGTAATGGTAAATTCTCATCTATAGAAGATCTTAGAAATAGAACTAGAATAAGTAAAACAGCTATAGATATCTTAAAAAATCATGGATGCCTTGATAATATGCCAGAATCTAATCAATTAAGTTTATTTTAATATTGCATTGGCAAATGGTGTATGTTATAATTGTTATGGCAAAATAGGGATTAAACTTGAGAGTGGGATTTCCCACTCTTTCATATTATATAATTTAAATTTAAACAAAAGATAAAAATAAAAATAAGGAGGTTTTAAGATTGTCAAAAATAGAAGAGTTAACAAAAAATCTTGTAATTCCTGCAATCGAAGAAAATAATTTTGAACTTGTTGATGTCGAATATAAAAAAGAAGGCAATAATTGGTATTTGAGAGTATATATAGACAAAGATGGAGGCATAACATTGGACGATTGCCAAATTATAAGTGAATATCTTAGTGAAAAACTTGATGAAGTTGACCCTATAGAGAATAGTTATATACTAGAAGTATCATCGCCCGGTATTGACAGGCCTCTTAAAACTAAAAAGGATTATGACAAATTTAAAGGTAATTTAGTTGAAGTATCACTTTATCAATCAATTGACAAAAAAAAGAAATATGAAGGTGAGCTTGTTGGCTTGATTGATAGTAAAGTTGTAATCTCTGATAAGGGTATTCAGCGAGAATTTGACATTAAGAATGTAAGTCTTGTTAAACCTGTGATTAAATTTTAAATAAAAGGAGGGGATATAATTGAACAGCGAATTTATCGAGGCATTAGACCAAATATGTAAAGACAAGGGTATTTCAAAAGACACAATGTTTGATGCAATTGAAGCTGCACTTGTGTCAGCATTTAAGAAGAATTATGGCACATCACAGAATGTAAAAGTAACAATGGACAGAGAAACCGGTGATGTGAAAGTTTTCGCTCAAAAAACTGTTGTAGAAAATTTATATAATGATTTACTTGAAATAAGCCTTGAGGATGCTCAAAAACTAAATAAAAAGTATCGAGTAGGCGATATAGTAGATATCGAAGTAACCCCGAGGTCCTTTGGCAGAATAGCTGCACAAAATGCAAAGCAAGTTGTTGTACAGAGAATAAGGGAAGCGGAACGTGGTATAATATATGAAGATTTTTTAAGTAAAGAATCCGAAGTGGTAACAGGTATTGTCGAGAGGATAGAAAGAAAAAACGTCTTAATTGATTTAGGAAAAGCTGAAGCAACTTTGACGCCAAATGAACAAATACCAAATGAAACATATAATCATGGAGATAGGATCAAGGTTTATATTGTTGAAGTTAAAAAAACAACAAAAGGTCCACAAATACTTATTTCACGTTCACACCCTGGGTTAGTAAAAAGATTGTTTGAAGTGGAAGTTCCAGAATTACAACAAGGTATTGTAGAAATAAGAAGTATTTCAAGAGAGCCAGGTTCAAGAACAAAGATGGCTGTGTATGCTAAAGACGAAAATGTCGATCCTGTAGGCTCTTGTGTTGGATATAAAGGCGCAAGGGTTCAAGCCGTTGTTAATGAACTAAAAGGTGAAAAAATTGATATAGTAAAATGGAGTTCAAAACCACAGGAATTCGTAACAAATGCATTAAGTCCTGCAAAAGTATTGAGTATTGATATAGATGAAAAAGAAAAAATAGCTAAAGTTATTGTGCCAGATTATCAACTTTCACTTGCTATAGGTAAAGAGGGGCAGAATGTAAGGTTGGCTGCTAAGTTAACAGGATGGAAAATTGATATAACAAGCGAATCAATGACTCAAACTTAATTTTGGGGTGATATGTATGAAAGCTAAAAAAGTGCCAATGAGAATGTGTCTTGGTTGCCAAGAAATGAAGCCCAAAAAAGAGTTATTAAGAATTGTAAAAAAAGCTCATAGCGATGATGTACAAGTTGACCTAACAGGAAAAATTTCTGGTAGAGGCTGTTATGTATGTAGAAATATAGATTGTCTTGAAAAGGCATTAAAATCAAAACGAATTGAAAAGGCACTGGAATGTCCTTTGCCAGAGAATCTTGTTGATATAATAAGAAAAGAGGTTGTTAATGAACAATAAGTTATACTCAATGCTCGGGATATGTAGAAAATCTGGTAATTTATTTATTGGAAGTTTTAGAGTTGAAAAAAGTATTAATGATTCTAAATCGTATTTAGTTATTATATCTTGTGATGCGTCAAACAATACAAAGGAAAAATTTATAAATTTATGTAAAACCAAAAATGTACCTTACTTACTTATAGGCAATAAAGAGCTAATAGGAAAAAGTATTGGAAAAAATGATGTAGCTGTGGTAAGTATAGCAGATGTTCATCTATCAAATAAAATAATAAATCTAGCAAAGGAGGTACTAACTGGTGGAGGTGAATGAAATGTCAAAAACAAGAGTTTATGAGTTGGCAAAGGAATTGAAATTAACAAGCAAAGAACTTATATCCAAATTAAATGAACTTGACATAAATGTAAAAAACCATATGAGTACACTTGAAGATGATGAAGTCAGTCTTATAATAGATTTATTGTCTGAAAAACCAGAATCAGATAATGATAATGATGATTTGGATGGATACGATGAAATTAAAGAAAAGCCCTCAAAAAAATCTACAAAAAAATCTAAAAAAAGTAAAAATAAAGGGGAAAAAAATATTGTAGCAGAGAAGGCCGATGACACTGTAAAAATAATTTCTATACCGTCATTTATCACGGTAAAAGACCTTTCTGAGAAAATGAAGATAAATCCATCAGATATTATTAAAAAATTAATATCGAGAGGAATAATGGTTACAATAAACCAACAAATTGATTATGATAGCGCAGCACAGATAGCAGAAGAGTATGGATTTTTATTAGATAAAAAAGAAGAAGACGTAGATAATCTTGAAATAGTTGATAAAGAAGATGACGAAAAAGATTTGCGTTTAAGGCCACCTGTTGTAACTGTTATGGGCCATGTTGATCATGGTAAAACATCTCTTCTCGACGCTATAAGAAAAACAAAGGTAACACAACATGAAGCAGGCGGTATAACACAACATATAGGCGCATCTGTTGTTGAAATAAATGGCAAAAAGATAGTATTTCTTGATACGCCTGGGCATGAGGCATTTACTGCAATGAGGGCAAGAGGAGCCAGCGTTACAGATATAGCAGTTTTAGTTGTTGCTGCAGATGATGGTGTAATGCCGCAAACGATTGAAGCTATAAATCATGCTAAAGCAGCAAATGTACCTATAATTGTGGCTATAAATAAAATTGATAAGCCTAATGCGAATCCTGATAGAGTGAAACAGGAATTAGCAGAACAGGGTTTAGTACCAGAAGATTGGGGCGGTAACACAATTTGCGTTAATGTTTCGGCACAAAAGAAAATAGGTCTCGATGACCTTCTTGAAATGATACTTCTAGAAGCTGAAATGTTGGAACTTAAAGCAAATCCAAATAGATCTGCAAGGGGTACAATCATCGAAGCTCAGCTTGATAAAAGTAGGGGACCTGTTGCAACTGTATTAGTACAAAAAGGTACTTTAAAGACTGGAGATATTATTATAGCTGGAACAGCTTACGGAAAAGTAAGGGCGATGTTTGACGACAAAGGAAGAAAAATTAAAAAGGCGGCACCATCAATTCCAGTCGAAGTACTTGGACTTTCTGATGTACCAGAGGCCGGTGATATACTTGTAGTGCTTGACGATGAAAAAAAAGCTCGTTCTATATCCGAAAAGCGAAAAGAAAAGCAGAGGGAAGAAGAAATAAAGCAAAAACAAAAAATCTCTCTTGACGAATTATTTAATCAGATAAAGGAAGGTAATGTAAAAGAGCTTAACCTGATATTAAAAGCAGATGTTCAAGGTTCTGTTGAAGCATTAAAAAAATCAATAGAACAATTAAGCAATGAAGAAGTCAGAATTAAAGTCATACATGGTGCTGTTGGAGCAATTACTGAAACTGATGTAATGTTTGCATCTGCTTCAAATGCAATAATTATAGGGTTTAACGTAAGACCTGATGGAAATGCAAAATCATTGGCTGAAAAGGAAAAAGTTGATATAAGATTATACAGAATAATATATGATGCAATAGATGATTTAAAAGCTGCTATGAAAGGCATGCTAGAACCAGAATTTAAAGAGAAAGAGCTCGGAAAGGCTGAAGTCAGAGCAATCTTTAGAGTACCAGGTGTTGGAAATGTAGCAGGGTGTTATGTTACTGAGGGGAAAATAACTAGAAATGCTGATATTAGAGTTGTTAGAGATGGTATTGTAATCTTCGAAGGCAAAATTTCATCACTTAAAAGATTCAAGGACGATGTCAAGGAAGTACAAGAAGGTTTTGAGTGCGGAATTGGAATAGAAAGATTTAATGATATCAAAGAGGGCGATGTATTTGAAGCATATCAAATGGAGGAAATACCACGTTGAAAGGATGAATCAAAGTGCATTACAGAAGTGGTAGGCTATCAGAAGAGATAAAAAGAGAAATAAGCAAAATGATTTTTGAAGAAATAAAGGACCCGAGAATAAGTAGTATGACCAGTGTAACAGATATTGAAGTATCAAAAGATTTGAGATATGCGAAAATATTTATAAGTGTATATGGAAGTACTGAAGATAAGACGAATACAATAGATGGCCTTAAAAGTGCTACTGGTTTTATCAGGCATGAACTTGGGAAAAGAATTAAATTGAGATACACACCTGAATTAATGTTCGAATTAGATAATTCAATAGAATATGGAGCGCATATATCAGAGATTTTAAAGGATTTAGGTGATCAAGGAGGTGAGCATAAATGATATTAAATGATATGATAGATGGTATAAAAAAAGCAAATGATATGATAATCGTAACACATATTTCACCTGATGGTGATGGATTAGGATGTGTTACAGCCATGTACAAAGCGATGATAAAAATAAATAAAAATGTCAATGTTTTTATAGATGATAAATTACCCGATATATATCGATTTTTACCATATATAGAAAAGATAACTAAGCCATTCGATAAAAAGGCTGACCTTCTTTTTATAATTGATTGTGCTGATGAAAATAGGATGGGTAATGCGAAAGAATTATTAAAAACAATACCTATTTCAATAAATATTGATCACCATATTTCAAATACACTATATGCTACAATGAACTATGTTGATACAAATGCTGCATCATCTGCAGAAATTATATATCAGATAATTAAAATGCTTGGTATTGATATTGATAGCGATATTGCGAAATGCCTTTACACAGGTATTGTAACAGATACAGGAAGTTTTATGTACAGTTCAACAACATCATTTACACATGAAGTAGCTGGTGATTTAATAAACAATGGCGTATCAGTTAGTGAAATATCAGATAAAATATTTCATAACATCAAATTTAATAAACTTAAATTGATAGGAAAGATTTTAAATAAAATAGAACTATATGAAAATAATAAAATTGCCTACATGGAAATTAAAAATGAGGATTTTATAGAGACAGGCACAGATTTAACTGATGTGGAGAATATTATTAATTATGGAAGGGATATAGATAGTGTAGAAGTTGCTGTATTGCTAGTTGAAAATAATGATGAAGTAAAAGGTAGCCTAAGATCAAAAAATTATATCAATGTTAATAAGATAGCCAAAGAATTTAATGGTGGCGGACATGTAAGGGCATCAGGCTTTACTATAAATGGTAAATTAAGTAATATTAAAGAGCAAATTTTAAAAGCAATAAAAAATGAATTGAATGAGGGGTATTAGTGGACGGCTTTTTGAATGTACTAAAGCCGCCCGGGATGACGTCACATGATGTAGTGGCCTTTTTGCGTAAAAAACTTAATATTAAAAAAATTGGCCACCTTGGAACCCTTGATCCAGGAGCTGCAGGGGTATTGCCTATTTCTATAGGGAAAGCTACAAGGTTATCTCAATACATATTTGATTTAAAAAAATCTTATAGAGCTGAGATAACTTTTGGATTTTCTACGGATACACTTGATAAGTACGGTAATATTGTTGAAGTAACACCAGTACGTCAATTTACAAATGATATATTAGAGAATGTAATTAAAAAATTTGAAGGAAATATATTACAGATTCCTCCGATATACTCTGCAAAAAAAATTAATGGGAAAAAATTATATGAATATGCAAGAGCTGGTAAAGAAATAAATATTAAGCCATCAACAATAAATATATATGAAATTAAAGTTTTATCTTATGAAATCCCGTATAAATTATTAATTGATGTTAAGTGCTCAAAGGGAACATATATAAGAGCTCTCGTAAGAGATATTTGCAAAAGTTTATCAGTAGCAGGTTATATGTCAATGTTAATCAGAACAAGTGTTGGCTTATTTAATATTGATAATTCATATACATTAGAAGATATTAAATTAGATAATTATAAACTTCTTGATATGGATAGTATTTTGTCTTTACCTTCTGTTTATTTGGACTATATAGATTCTAAAAAAATAATGCATGGACAGTGTATAGAAAATAAATATTTATTTAATACTGAAAAAATTGTAAAATTATATAATAGCGATAAAATGTTTATAGGTATTGGCAATATCAGAAATTCAAAAATTTATGTTGAAAGATTATTATTTGGAGCTGAGGAGTAATTGTTAATACTAGATGAAAATAATATAAATCTTTATAATGATAAAAAAGCTATCGCACTTGGCAATTTCGATGGAGTGCATCTTGGCCATCAGGCTCTAATTAAAAGAGCTATTGAATTGTCAAGGATAAACAATATATTAAGTTCAGTTTTTACATTTAAACAGCATACTATGAAAATAATATGTCCCGATAGGATGCCACAACTTTTAACAACTAACAGAAAAAAAGAAGAGGAGTTATCTAAATTTTCATTAAATTATGCTATATTTTTCGATTTTAATAAAAATTTTTCAATGCTATCACCGGAAGAATTTATTAAAAATATACTTATTGATAAATTAAATATGAAGATTGCAATAGTAGGTGAAGATTATAAGTTTGGATATAAAGCCAAAGGCGATGTAAATTTACTTAAAGATTTATCTACGAAATATAATTATGATGTTGACATAATAGAACCCGTTAAAGTAAATGAAATGATAGTGAGTAGTAGTTATATAAGAGAATTGATTAAAGATGGAAATATTGAAGAAGCTAATAAATGTTTAGGACGCTATTTTAGCCTAGAAGGCTACGTTAAAAGTGGAAGAAAAGTTGGGAGGAAGCTTGGATTTCCAACTGCAAATATAAACATTCCCAGGGATTTTATATTGCCACTTAACGGAGTATATGTGACAAGAGTAAAAGTTTCAAACAATTATTTTTTAGGGATAACAAATGTTGGTATTAATCCTACATTTGGAATGAGCAACATATCAGTTGAAACATATATTATAGATTTTTGTGAAGATATTTATAACTTTTTTATAGAAATAGAATTTGTTAAGAGAATAAGAGATGAAATAAAATTTAATAATACTGAGAATCTTATTAAACAGATGGAAAAAGATTATTTATTTGCAAAGGATTATAAAGATATTTTACATTATTAAATTTTTATGGTAAAATAATATCCGTAGTTACCTTTTGCTTTGATATTCGTTCACCGGCGATATCAATGCTCATAGGCGAATTCATAAAATGGAGGTGAAATATTAATGCTAAATAAAGAAAAAAAGAATGAAATCATAGAACAAAACAGAATTCATGAAAGAGATACAGGTTCCCCTGAAGTACAAATTGCTTTACTTACCGAAAGAATTAATACATTGAATGAGCATTTAAAAGTTCACAAAAAAGATCATCATTCAAGACGTGGACTGCTTAAGATGGTTGGTCAAAGAAGAGGATTGTTAAACTATCTGATGAATAAAGATATCGACAGGTACCGTGCCATCGTTGATAAATTAGATTTAAGAAAATAGAGCGGGTAGCCTCGCTCTTTTTTATGTATTAAAGTTTTTATTATATGAGAAAATATGATAAGAACGAAAGGAGGATAATATGGAAAGAGTATTTGAAATGGATCTTGCGGGCAGAAAATTAACAGTTCAAACAGGAAAACTTGCACAATTAGCAAATGGTAGTGCACTTGTCAGGTATGGTGATACCGTTGTGTTAGTTACAGCCTGTGCCTCAAAAGAGCCAAGGGAAGGTGTTGATTTCTTTCCTTTAAGTGTAGATTATGAAGAAAGATTATACTCTGTAGGTAAAATACCTGGTGGTTTTATAAAAAGAGAGGGAAAACCGACAGAGAAAGCTATACTAACTTCTAGACTAATAGATAGACCGATAAGACCATTATTCCCACATGGATACAGAAATGATGTTCAAGTTATAGCAACAGTTTTGTCAGTTGATCCAGAAGTTCAACCTGAAATAGTAGCTATGATTGGTTCGTCTATTGCATTATCTATATCTGATATACCTTTTAATGGGCCGACAGGGTCTGTATCTGTCGCATTTGTAGATGGGAAATTTATAATAAATCCTGATCTTAAAACTAGAGAAAAAAGTTCACTTCACTTAACCGTCTCTGGTACAAAAGATGCGATAATGATGGTTGAAGCTGGTGCAAATGAAATACCAGAAGAAGTGATGTTAGATGCTATTATGTATGCACATGAGTACATAAAAAAAATAGTAGAATTTATCGAAGGAATAGTTAAAGAAGTGGGAGTACCAAAATCCGAAGTTATTTTACATGAAATAGATGGTGATCTTGAAAATCTTGTCAGAGAATATGCAACAGAAAAGATATACAATGCGTTAAGAACTGAGGAAAAGAAAGAAAGAAATGATAATATCGATAAAGTAGAAGAAGAGGTTTTGGAGCATTTTAAAGACGAGTATCCAGATAATCTTGCAGATATAGACGAAGTTTTATATACTATAACAAAAGAACAAATGAGAAAGATGATTACAGACGAAAAAATTAGAGTTGATGGAAGAGGACTTGATGATATTAGACCAATAACTTGTGATGTAGGTATTCTTCCAAGAACACATGGCTCTGCAGTTTTTACGCGTGGACAAACACAGGTTTTGACTGTTGCTACATTAGGTCCACTCGGAGATATACAGATACTGGATGGGCTAGGTGATGAAGAGTCAAAAAGGTATATGCACCACTATAATTTCCCTCCATTTAGTGTTGGCGAAACAAGACCATTAAGAGGACCGGGGAGAAGAGAAATCGGGCATGGTGCACTTGCAGAAAGGGCATTAGAACCGATGATTCCATCAGAAGAAGAATTCCCTTATACTATAAGACTTGTTTCTGAAGTATTAAGTTCAAACGGCTCAACATCTCAAGCTAGTGTATGTGGTAGTACTTTAGCACTGATGGATGCTGGTGTACCCATTAAATCACCTGTTGCAGGAGTAGCAATGGGACTTATAAAAGAAGGAGATTCTGTTTCAGTGCTTACAGATATTCAAGGTATAGAAGACTTTCTTGGTGATATGGACTTTAAAGTAGCCGGTACTGAAAGGGGCATAACAGCTATACAAATGGATATAAAGATAGCTGGTATAGGTCGAGAGATTCTATCAACGGCGTTAGAAAAGGCAAGAAAGGGTAGGCTTTTTATACTAAATAAAATGTTAGAAACCATTAAAGAACCAAAGAAAGAGCTTTCACCATATGCTCCAAGGATAATAAGATTAAATGTAGATCCAGATAAAATTAGAGATATCATTGGTGCTGGCGGTAAAACAATCAATAAAATAATTGCTGATACTGGTGTTAAAATAGATATTGAAGATGATGGGCGAGTATTTATCTCCTCAGTAGACTTAAAAGCCGGTGAAAAAGCAAAAATGATGATTGAGGCAATTACAAAGGATGTCGAAGCTGGAGCTATATACCTCGGAAAAGTTACTAGAATTGTTTCATTTGGTGCATTCGTTGAAATTGCTCCAGGTAAAGAAGGCCTTGTGCATATTTCAAAGCTTGCTAAAAAACATGTTAATAAAGTCGAGGATGTAGTAAAAGTTGGTGACGAAATTTTAGTAAAAGTAACAGAAATAGATAAACAAGGACGAATAAAATTATCAAGAAAAGATGCTTTACCTGAAGAAAACGAAAAAGAAGAATAAAATGCATAAACCGTATTGGTTTATGTTTTTTATTTATTTCTTTTAATTTGTCAACTTTTTTATTTTATTAACTTTTATATAAATTATGTAATATAATAGTATGCCACCTAATAAAATTTAATTAGAAAAAATAACATAGGTGGTGTTATAATGAAGATATACTATATAAAATATCCTAAAAAATCAATCATTATAATAATTGCTATAATTATTATTGCAATAATTTTATTAAGTTTATTAGTTAATAGAGCCATAACAACATTTAATGTAAATGATCCGATATATAAAGGAGATACTAATGATAAGAAGATAGCCTTTGCATGTAATGTTGCATGGGGAAATGAATATATACCAAAAATGCTTAATATATTTAAAGAGAACAATATTAAAATAACTTTTTTCTTTGAAGGACAATGGGCAGAGAAAAACCCTGATATAGTTAAAAAAATAGCTACAGATGGGCATGAAATTGCTAGCCACGGATATACACATGTTAAATATACACAGTGGAGTAAGGATAAATATGCTGAAGACATTAAAAAATCAGGTGATATATTAGAGAAAATATGTGGTGTCAAACCAAAACTTTTTGCTCCACCTTATGGCGATTTTAATGATGATGTTGTAAAAACCGCCGAAGGATTAGACTATAAAGTTATACTTTGGAGTCTTGATACAATTGATTGGAGCAATCCCGGAATAAATAATATTATTGATAGAGTTGTAAAAAAGGCCCACAACGGTGCGATAGTTTTAATGCATCCGACTAAAGGTACTGTAGAAGCATTGCCTACAATGATTAAAGAATTAAAAGAAAAGGGTTATGTCATAACAAATATTTCAGATATATTAAAATAACAAGGGAGGAAGTACATGTATATACATAAGAAGATAAATGGAATTGATGTTGTATCATATAAAATGCCTTATGTTAATTCAGTCTATCTTGGGATATGGTTAAAAGTAGGATCGAGGTATGAAAATGCAGAAGAAAATGGTATTTCACATTTTATAGAACACATGGTTTTTAAAGGTTCCAATAAGAGAAGTTCCAAACAAATAGCAGAAGAAATCGACAATATCGGTGGCCAGATGAATGGTTTTACAGGAAAGGAAAGTACGTGCTTTTACATAAAAGTATTTAAAACATATATTGAAAAGGGCATTGATATCCTTTTTGATATGGTTTTTAATCCATTGTTTGATGATAATGACATTGAAAAAGAGAAAAAGGTAGTAAACGAAGAAATATATATGAATAATGATTCACCTGAAGACCTCGCATATGATATGCTGGCAGAAACTATATGGAAGGGTAACCCCTTATCATTTCCTGTACTTGGTACAGAAGGTAGTGTTAAATCTTTTAAAAGAGAAACTATCATAGAATATTATAATAAAAACTATATAAAGGAAAATATAGTTATTTCAATTGCAGGAAACTTTGATGATTCAATATTTAATACAATTAGGGAAAAGACTGAAAACATAAAATCACTTAATATTAATAGAAACTTATATAAACCTTTATGGAATAAAGGAGTAGCTATAAAAAATAAAGAATTTGAACAAATAAATATTTGTTTAAGTATGCCAGGGATTAAATATTCTTTTGATGATATCTACACATTATCAATTATAAGCAATGCATTTGGAGGTGGTATGAGTTCACGGTTGTTTCAAAAAATACGTGAAGAAAAGGGACTTGTATATTCAATATATTCTTTTCCATCAATATATGTTGATACAGGTGCGTTTACTATTTTTGCAAGTATGTCATATGACAATTTAAAAGAAGTTTATGATTTAGTAATAGAAGAGATATGTGATATAAGAGAAAAAGGTTTTTCAAATGATGAAATAAATAAATTTAAAGAGCAATTGAGAATAGGAATTTTAATGGATATGGACAGTATTAGTAGCAGGATGTCTGGACTCGGAAAGTCCATGCTTCTGCTTGGGAAAGTATATACACTTGATGATATTTTAAATAAAATTAATGCAATTACAAATGAAGAAGTAAATAGCCTTGCTAAAAATTTATTTCAGATAGAAAAACTTAGTATCTCATTAGTTGGAAAAATAAATGAAAAAAAGATAGGATGGTTAAAAATTGGATAATAGAATAGTACTTATGATAAAAAGAACAAATGATGCTAAAGATTTGCCATTACCACAATATATGAGCAGTGGTGCAGCTGGAATGGACTTATATGCAAAAGTTGACGATACTGTAGTTATAAAACCTGGTGAAATAAAATTAATTGATACTGGTATAATGATTCAATTGCCAGAGGGATATGAAGCACAGATTCGTCCAAGAAGTGGACTTGCATTAAAATACGGAATAACAATGCTAAATTCACCAGGTACAATTGATTCAGACTATAGAGGTGAAATAAAATTAATATTGATAAATCATGGAAAAGAGAATTTTAAAATTGAAAGAGGTTTAAGAATTGCTCAAATGGTTATAAACAAAGTCGAAATCCCTAGAATTGTAGAAGTTTCAGAACTTAATGATACTGAAAGAGGAACATCTGGATTTGGTCATACTGGTTTATAATGTAAGGAGGGCAGTAAGTTGAGATTAAGTGAATTCGGCTATAAAGAAATTGTTAATTTAAATGATGGTAAGCGGCTCGGTCTCATAGAAGATTCGGATCTTATCATAGATGAAAATACAGGTGAAATTAATTCAATAATTGTTTACGAAGCAAAAGGGTCATTATTTAGAAACAAACTTAATTATATTGAAATACCCTGGGAATTTATTAAAAAAATAGGTAATGACATGATTATAGTTGAAATGGAAACAGAAAAGAACAGAAGATATTTATAATTATTAATAAAGGAAAGGAAAAATCCTTTCCTTTATTAATATAATAAAGTATAATATTTATAACAAAAAGGTCTTCTAAAAATATATTATCTATTATAGAAGACTTTGAATGATCTATTACGCTTTTTATTATACAGAATTGAAAGGGTGGTTTTTACGAATATTTTAGTACAAAAATTTGGTGGAACATCAGTATCAACAAATGAAAGAAGAAACATGGCTGTATCCAAAGTAGTAAATGCTATTGAGGAAGGTTTTATGCCTGTAGTCGTAGTTTCAGCAATAGGAAGAAGTGGTGACCCATATGCAACAGATACTCTAATTAATTTTGCAAAATCTATAAATAAAGATATTCCGCGAAGAGAACTTGATATTTTGATGTCTTGTGGTGAGGTTATATCAAGCGTAATATTTGCAAATACATTAATAGGTAAGGGATATAAGGCTAAAGTTTTTACAGGTGGACAAGCAGGAATAATAACAGATGATAATTTTGGAAGTGCAGATATAATAAGGGTTGAACCAAAATATATTCTTGACTCTATAAATCAAAACATAATACCAGTCATTGCCGGATTTCAAGGAATGACTATAGATGGTGATATTACAACACTTGGAAGGGGGGGAAGTGATACTACAGCAGCATTACTTGGAGAAGCATTAAAAGCATATGCAGTTGAAATCTATACAGATGTAGACGGGATTATGACTGCAGATCCAAGAATTGTTACAAATGCCCACATATTAAAGAAGATAAGCTATAATGAAGTTTTCCAAATGGCAGAACAAGGCGCAAAAGTCATACATCCAAGAGCCGTGGAAATAGCTATGAGGGGTAATGTCCCTTTAATAATAAAAAATACGATGACAGATAGTCCTGGTACTATAATTACACAATACAATAACGCATACAGCAACATTTATGAAACGGATAATCTTGTTACAGGTATTGCAAATATGAATAATAGAGTACAAGTAATTATGGAAGTAGATTCAGATGACAAAGATATATTTGAAAAAATTGCTGAAAGTAAAATAAGCATAGATCTTATAAATATATTTCCTGATAAAAAGATTTTTACTATATCAGAATCAGATTTACAAAAATTAGAAGAATTATTAAAAAGTAATATTATTAAATATAACATAAGAAAAAATTGCAGCAAAGTTTCTATAATAGGCAATAAAATACGTGGTGTACCAGGAGTCATGTCAAGGATAATTAAAGCATTATCTAAAAACGGTATTGAGATATATCAAACAGCCGACTCACACAACACAATATCATGCCTTGTAAGCCAAGATAAAGCTGATAAAGCTATTAAAATTTTACATGATGAATTCAAACTTGAAAATTACAATTAGCGCATATTATGCGCTTTTTTTTTAATACTAAATTATAGGAGTGTGATACAATGAGTTCAACACAAATAATGCCATCGGTACAACAAAATATACAAAATTTTGGGCAGACAAATATACCAAATTATGAAAGTAGTATTCATTGCCTTCCAATTATAGGACAGATTGAAGGACATCTTATTCTGCCACCGCAAAATAAAACGACGAAATATGAACATATAATACCGCAATTAGTAGCGATTGAAGAAAATCCTCAAATAAAAGGATTATTAATACTACTAAATACCGTGGGTGGTGATGTTGAAGCGGGATTAGCCATTGCTGAAATGATATCAAGCTTATCTAAACCAACAGTATCGATAGTTTTGGGGGGGGGACATAGTATAGGCGTTCCACTTGCCGTTTCTTCAAATTATTCTTTTATTGTTCCAAGTGCTACAATGACTATACACCCTATAAGAATAACGGGACTCGTCATTGGTGTGCCACAGACATTTGATTACTTTAATAAAATGCAAGATAGGATTGTTGAATTTGTTATTAGAAATTCGAGAATTAAAAGAGATGTATTTATGAATCTTATGCTAAAGATCGGAGAACTTGCAAATGATGTTGGAACAATATTAGTAGGGAAGGAAACTGTTGACTATGGATTAATTGATGAGGTAGGAGGTGTTTCAGAAGCTATTAAAAAACTTCAACAATTAATTGATAAGAAAAATAATTAAAGGTGATGTTTAATGCTATATACAATCATACCATATGAGCTGATTTTTGAGAAACGCGATGATATAAAAAATGGTTATTTAGAAACAACTATAGAAAATAGGCATTTGTTATTAGAAAAGATAACAGATAATAGTTATAAAATAATAAGGATGTATTCGACAAATCCCAATGATTATTTAGATAATAAATATACACCAGGAAATACAATTAATTTAAAGCTAATATAATTTATGTTATAATAGATGTGTTAAACACATCTATTATATTTTTTAAAATAAAAAGGATTTTAGAAATAAATGTAGAATAGAATATTGGGTGATATAGATGAGAACCAAAACTAAAAATAATTACAAGGGTGAAATATTGGGAATAATATTTTGCACTTTTTCGATTATATCTTTGATAAGTCTTTATTCTAATTCAACAGGTGTTATAGGAAAAGAAATAGTGATATTATTAAAAAGTTTATTTGGCATAGGTGCATATGCTTTGTCATTGCTAATACTTGTTTATGCATTAGTTTTTTTATTTAAAAGTAAGGAATTTTTAAATACGAATAAAGTTATTTCACTTTCAATAATATTTTTATGTATGATTAGTCTAGCACATATTTATGTGTTTAATGATTTATCAATTTTTAAGGATTACATATCAGAAAGTATAAGAAATGGTAATCAAAACACCGGTGGTGGTGCTATAGCAGGTATAATAGTATTTACCTTGATAAAATTATTAGGTATTATTGGTAGTTGGTTATTTTTAATTGCTACTATTATCATATGTGGAATAATTTTGACCGATACCTCTTTTGTTAATATTGTAAAATCTTTAGTTAAATTTATTGTCGATAAAATAGATTTAATCAAGAATAAAAAAAATATAATAACAAAAAATGAATCAGATGATATATCTATCGAAAATGTAATTACAAAAGAAAACGCAGATTCAGTTATTGAAGACGGCAAAATCGATAAAAAAGATGACAATAAGCTTCAAATAATTCAGCCTATCAATGAAGATAAAATTTATGCGAACGGTGAAGGTGAACAAATACCGATTAAATTTGATGATAATATTAAAAGTACAAGTAAATATACTTACCCTCCTATAACCCTTTTGAAAGAAGGTAAGCCACAGCAGAAGATAAATAACAATTTGATTTTAGAAAATGCTAAAAAACTAGAACAGACTTTAAGAAATTTTGGAATTGAAGCAAAGGTCATGCAGGTCAGCAGAGGACCTGCTATTACGAGGTTTGAAATACAGCCAAGTCCTGGCGTTAAAGTAAGTAGGATAGTTAGCCTTACAGATGATATTGCTCTAAGTCTTGCTACACCATCTGTAAGAATAGAAGCGCCAATTCCTGGTAAATCTGCTGTTGGAATTGAAGTGCCAAATGAAAAGATAGCAACTGTAAATTTAAGAGAAGTTATAGATACGAAAAAATTTAGAAGTAGCAAATCTGATCTTTCTATAGCATTGGGAAAAGACATTGCAGGTAACATTGTCATAGCTGATTTATCAAAAATGCCTCATTTGTTGATAGCTGGCGCAACCGGTTCTGGTAAAAGCGTCTGTATAAACACGCTGATAATAAGCCTTCTTTATAAAGCAACTCCTGAAAAGGTCAAAATGATTTTGATTGACCCTAAGGTTGTTGAATTAAATATATACAACGGAATTCCTCATTTACTGACACCTGTTGTAACAGATCCTAAAAAAGCTGCTGGTGTATTGAATTGGGCTGTGCAGGAGATGACAAATCGGTATAAGTTATTTGCAGATAATAATGTGAGAGATATAGAAGGATATAATAAATTAAATAATGTTAATATTATGCCTAAAATTGTTGTTATAATAGACGAATTATCAGACCTCATGATGGTATCACCTGCAGAAGTAGAAGAATACATATGCAGATTGGCACAAATGGCAAGAGCCGCGGGAATATATCTTGTCATTGCAACACAAAGACCATCTGTTGATGTAATAACAGGTGTGATCAAAGCAAATATTCCATCTCGCATATCTTTTGCCGTTACATCCCAGATTGATTCAAGAACAATACTTGATATGTCTGGTGCAGAAAAATTACTTGGCAAAGGTGATATGTTATTTTATCCAATCGGTGAATCAAAGCCTATTAGAGTACAAGGCGCATTTATATCTGATAAAGAAGTAGAAGAAGTTGTTAACTTTTTAAAATCGAATCAAGGAGAACCTAATTATGAAGAAATAATTGTAGAGAATAAAAGCACAATAAATAAAAATATAGAAGAAGACGAACTGATGAACGATGCAATTTCTATAATTGTTGAAACAGGTCAGGCTTCGATATCGATGCTTCAAAGAAGATTACGGATAGGATATGCAAGAGCAGCTAGAATAATTGATCAGATAGAGCAAAAAGGAATTATAAGTGGATATGATGGCTCAAAATCTAGACAAATTTTGCTTTCAGAAGATGAGATAAAAAAAATAATAGGTAAATAATATTCTTTACAATGTTATCTATATGGTATATACTTTTCATTGTACAAAGACAAATCTCAGACCCCTAATGAGAAATATTGTCTTTACACAAAGCGAAAATTAGCGTTCATATATTTCATATATAAAATATTGAAAGGAGTTGTAAATGGTTAATGTTGGTATAATTTCCTTGGGTTGTGCGAAGAATACCGTAGATTCTGAAAAAATGCTTGGTATACTAAAAAATAACGGATACAATATAGTAAGCGATGAAAATGATGCAGATGTGTTAATTGTAAATACCTGTGGATTTATTGAAAGTGCAAAGCGTGAGTCGATAGATTATATAATTGAAATGGGCAAACTTAAGGAGAAGAAGTTAAAAGTATTAATTGCAGCCGGATGCTTGTCTGAAAGATACAAAGAGGAGTTGCTTAAAGAGCTTCCAGAGCTTGATGCAGTTATAGGTACAGGAGATTTTTTAAGAATATCTGAAATAATAAATAGTACATTAAATGGTGACCGTGTAATAGAATACGGTCATGCAGACAATTTTGATGATACTAATTTACCAAGGATTTTAAGTACACCGAAGCATTACGGATATTTAAAAATCTCTGAAGGGTGCAATAATAAATGTACTTTTTGCATAATACCTAAACTAAGAGGACATTACAGAAGTATCAAAATAGAGGATTTAGTTAATGAAGCAAAAAGGATGGTTAATAATGGCGTAAAGGAAATTATTTTGATAGCTCAAGATACTACAAAGTATGGAATTGATATATATAAAAAGTTAATGCTGCCTACTTTATTGAGAAAATTATCAGAAGTAGAAGGTTTAAAATGGATAAGAATTTTATACGCATATCCTGATGGCATAAATGACGAATTGATAGATGAGATTAAGACTAACGATAAAGTTGTTAAATATATTGATATGCCGCTTCAACATTCAAATGATAATGTTCTTAAAAGAATGAAGCGGTATACAAGAAGAAAAAATATAGAAGAAATAATAAAAAAATTACGTCAAATACCAGGCATGGTTATAAGAACGACATTTATTGTAGGATTTCCTGGTGAGACAGATGAAGAATTTAATGACTTAAAAGAATTTATAATTGAAAAGAAATTTGAAAGACTTGGTGTATTTACTTATTCAAGAGAAGAAGATACTGAAGCATATAATATGCCAAAACAGATAAAAGAAAGTTTAAAGCTTAAACGATATGATGAAATAATGTCAATACAAAAAGATATATCATTAAAAAATAATATTAAATATATTGGATGTAATTTTGAAGTTGTAGTTGAAGGCTTTGAAAATGGATTGTATTATGGAAGAAGTTATATGGATGCACCAGAAATAGATGGCGTTACTTATATAAAATCAAATAAAAAATTAAATTATGGTGAATTTATTAACGTAAGAATAACAAATGCATTTGAATATGATCTTATGGGGGAGTTAATGTGAATATAGCAAATAAAATTACAATAACGAGGCTTATCTTGGTACCAATTTTCATAGTTATAATGCTATCGAATATTAAATATGGCGATATAATATCAGCCATTTTATTTACCATGGCTTCCCTTACGGATAAGCTTGATGGATATGTAGCAAGAAGGTATAATCAAATAACAAACCTTGGTAAATTTATGGACCCACTTGTCGATAAAGTCATGGTATCATCGGCCTTTATTGCATTAATCCAGCTTGGTCGCATACAAAGCTGGATTGTTATTGTCATACTATCAAGAGAATTTATAGTAACCGGCCTAAGAACTATTGCCGCCAATAAAGGAATTGTGATTGCGGCAAGTAATTTGGGAAAATATAAAACCACTCTTCAAATAGTTGCGATTATATCATTAATGCTAAACAATATTCCATTTAGTTATATATTTTTTCCTTTTTCATCGATTGCAATATATTTGGCTTTATTTATGACTGTATATTCAGGTGTAGATTATATAATAAAATGTAAAAAAATAATCCTTGAATAAGAAGGTGTTTTAAATGAAATGCGAGATTATTTCAGTTGGTACAGAATTGCTTCTTGGGCAAATAGCAAATACAGATGCAAAATTTATTTCAGAGAAATTATCTTCCTTAGGTATCGATGTTTATTTTCATACAAATGTAGGTGATAATGCAGAAAGGTTAAAAGAATGTCTTCGTATAGCTTCAAATCGATCAGAATTAATAATTTTGACAGGTGGTCTCGGACCTACAATGGATGACCTTACTAAGGAAACAGCGGCAGATTTCTTTGGCATTCCACTTGTAGAAGATGTTAATACAAAGTTAAAAATTGAAGAGTACTTTCAAAAGTCAAACAGAGAAATTACATCTAACAATTATAAACAGGCATTATTTCCAGTAGGTTCGAAAATTTTACCTAACGCAAATGGCACCGCACCCGGATGTATTTTTGAAAAAGATAATAAAAAAATTATAATATTGCCAGGTCCTCCATCTGAATTAATACCTATGTTTGATAATCATGTATATCCATATTTAAAAATGTTTAGTAAAGAAATAATAATATCAAAAGTTTTAAAGATATTTGGCTTAGGTGAATCAAAAGTAGAAACTATGGTACATGACATTTTAATGTCTGAAAATCCTACTGTTGCACCATTAATAAGTGATGGTTTTGTTACATTAAGGATTACCGCTAAATCGAGTGATTCAAAAAGTGCAAAAGAAATGATAAGCAAAACGGAATCATCGATAAGAGATATTCTTGGCGAATATATATTTGGCACAGATACTGATACTATAGAATTTGTTGTTTTGAATTTACTAAAGAATAAAAAATTAACACTTGCAACTGCAGAATCCTGTACAGGTGGATTGCTTTCAGAAAAAATAACCAATATACCTGGTGCATCAGAAGTATTTAAATTTGGTGCTGTGACATATAGCAATGAAGCAAAAGAAAAGATTCTTGGCGTTTCGAAAAATACTATAGATCGTTATGGTGCTGTAAGTGAAGAAACAGCAAGAGAAATGGCAATAAATGTAAGAAATATTTCAAGTACCGATTATGGTATATCAATTACAGGAATAGCTGGTCCTGATGGTGGTACATCTGAAAAGCCTGTCGGATTAGTATATATTGGACTTTCATATAAAGATGAATTGTATATTAAAAAAATAATAAGCAGTGGCAATCGTCAGAAAGTTAGGTTAAATTCTGTAATGAATGCAATGGATATGTTAAGAAGACATATGTTGGGATTAAAAATTGACTATTAAAATGTCATAATATATAATTAAATGAGAGCATATGCCTAAATTTGGCGGGAGGAGAAATTATGATAGAAAAACAAAAGGCTCTTGATATGGCCATAAATCAAATTGAGAGACAATTCGGAAAAGGCTCAATTATGAGGCTAGGGGACAATAGCAAGTTGAATGTAGAGGTTATTCCGACAGGTTCTATCGAGCTTGATATTGCACTTGGGGTTGGAGGAGTCCCAAGAGGAAGAATAATCGAAATATTTGGACCAGAATCATCAGGTAAAACTACAATTGCCTTACATATATTAGCTGAAGCACAAAAATTAGGCGGTACAGGTGCTTTTATTGACGCAGAACATGCCCTTGATCCTCTATATGCAAAAAGACTCGGCGTCAATATAGACAGTTTACTAGTTTCACAGCCTGATACAGGTGAACAAGCACTCGAAATTGTTGAAGCCTTAGTTAGAAGCGGAGCTGTTGACGTGATAGTAATTGACTCTGTCGCTGCCCTTGTACCAAAAGCTGAAATAGATGGTGATATGGGTGATGCTCATGTTGGCCTTCAAGCAAGGCTTATGTCACAGGCTTTAAGAAAACTTTCAGGAGTTATAAGCAAGACTAAATGTGTAGCAGTTTTTATAAATCAACTTAGAGAAAAGGTTGGAGTAATGTTTGGAAATCCCGAGACAACACCTGGTGGGAGAGCTTTAAAGTTTTATTCAACAATAAGGCTTGATGTACGCAAAGTTGATGGCTTAAAGCAAGGAAATGACGTAGTCGGAAATAGGACAAGGGTAAAAGTCGTTAAAAATAAAGTCGCACCACCATTTAAACAAGCAGAATTTGATATAATGTACGGAGAAGGTATATCACGAGAAGGAAGTATTTTAGATGTTGCGACGAGCATCGACTTAATAGATAAAAGTGGTGCATGGTATTCATATGGTGATGTAAGGCTTGGACAAGGAAGGGAAAATGCAAAACAGTATTTAAAAGATAATAAAGAAATAGCAGATGAAATAGAGAAAAAGATTAGAGAAAACTTTAATCTTGCTGTAGCAAATTCAAAGCCAATAAATGATGATGAAAAAGCTCACGAAGAGTAACCCTTAAGAGGGGTTATTTTTCTATAAAGGGTGATGTGATGATATGATAATTACAACTATTGAAAGGCAAAAAAAGAGCGATAAAAGATTTAATATCTATATAGATAATGAATATGCTTTTTCTGTTTCTATTTACGAGATTATAGAATTTGATTTAAAAGAAGGAAAAGAAATAAATGATGAACAATATAAATATTATGTAAACTATATTTTAGAAAAAAGCGCCTATAAAGAAGCATTAAAATATCTTTCATACTCTATGAGAACAGAAAAAGAATTAATAGACAAATTAAGGTCTAAGGATTATAATGAATCAGCTATAAACAATGTTTTATTAAAATTAAGAGAGTTAAATTATATAAACGATGCATATTATACAGAACTATATATACAGGAAAAGAAAGATAAGCTTTATAGCAAGTATAGAATATATAATGAATTAATACGGAAAGGAATAGAATCGACTCTCATTAAAAAAAAGCTTGAGGATTTATATGTTGATGAAATAGGTACAATAAAGAAAATTATCAATAAAAAATTTAAGAACAATAACGACATTATAAAAATAAAAAATTACCTATATAGAAGTGGTTTTAAAATAGATGATATAAATAAAGTCCTCACAGATGAGGAGGTTAACTAAATTGCTAAATAGTAATAAATTATTACCTATGATAAACTCTTTAATAAAAAATGAAAAAAACTTATACAGTGAATTAATAGATGATGTAAAAAAGGCTCTAAATGAATTTAATAAAATAGTAGGTAGTGAAAAAGAATTAATAAAAAAAATAGAATCGAGTAATACTTCATGGCTTACAGCAATTCCTTTAGAAAATTTAGATAATATAAGATCTGTACCGAAATTATCATCAGATTATAGCGTTTTAGCTGTTGACGGATCTCAAATTATGCCCGATAGGCATGAAATCAAGTTATGCTATTTAATCAATATTGGCTATGTTATATTTAGTTATGGAAGAAATTCATATGCAAAAATGCAATCTGAACCAACATTATTTTTTGATGATGAAGATTTGTTTAAAGATTTTAATGGAATAAAAATGTTAATTACACCAAAGGATATTACATTTAAAAGAACTATTATGGAATATGATAAAGTTGTAGAATGCATTAAGGAAATAAAAGCTGGTAATAAGATAGCTTTTATAGATGGAACTTTGATTGAATGGATGGTTCAAGGCGATACAAACGAACAATTTATAATTAAAAACATATTAAAGGCTTTTGATACAGCACTGGATTTAAATACGCCTATTGTAGGATATATTAGTTCACCTAAAAGCAATGATTTTATTAATATGCTTCACATCTCTTTATGCCCACAGGATATTGTTAACTGCAATAACTGTATTTATTTAAAAAATGATAGGGATTTGCCGTGTAGTGGTATTACAAAAATTAATGATGTAAATATATTTTCAAAGATATTAAAAGATGGTGAAAGGTCTCCACTATTTTTAAGTACATCCCACATACTTGAGAATTATGGCAAACATAAGATAGCATTCTTTTATTTAAATATAGGGAGTGAAGTTGCGAGAATAGAACTACCATTATGGGCAGCAAATGATGCAAATTATTTAGATTTAATACATTACATATGTTATGACCAGGCACAAAAGGGAAAGGGATATCCTATATCATTACAAGAGGCCCATGAACAAGCAGTTGTTACAGGTTCTGAAAGGGATATGTTTTATAACATGCTATCGAATATATGTATTAAAAATGGAATTAAGGTATCCCGCTCGTATAAATCACAGAGAAAAAGGAGTGGTATCTTATGAACCACATTGGCGAAATAATAGAAACAAACACCTTAGGATTCACATGCCAATCTGTAAAATTAGATGAAAGCCCTGATTTTGGAAGTTTTGTAAAAGCCATATCCAATGATATAACTATATATGGTATTGTATATAATGTTTCTACGATGAGTGAAGATCAGACAAGGAGGCCAGTTGCTTTTGGTCTTTCTGAAGAAGAGCTTAAAATGCAGCAACCACAAATATTTGAGCTAATGCATACATATTTTGATGTACAAATAATAGGTTACAGAAGAGATAAATATATGGGTATAATACCACCAAAACCCGCTAAGATACACACATTCGCGTATGCCTGTGATAATGATGATTTAATAGATATAAAAGAAGATTTAAATTTTGTAAAATATATATTAAATGGAAAAACAGGTATCGAAGATGAACTTGTTGCTGCTGCAATACGAAATTTATCTTATATCTCTGATGACAAAGATTCATATCTAATAAAGGTCGGTAAAGAATTAATAAGATTTTTGAAAAATGATTTTGACAGATTTATAACTATCAAAAGGATGTGTAATTTATGAATGGTAAACTTTTTAGAGGATCAATCTCATCTGGTCTTGACATTAAGCTTTCAGAAGGAAGTCTTATAGAAGATGTAAAAGTAGGCAATTTTGTTGTAATTCAGGGAAAAAAGAATAAATATTTATGTATGGTAACAGATATAAAATATGAGGCTGTAAATCCTCAAATCATGGTAGATGGAGCCGATGTAGATAACGAAATTGATGAAAAAATAATAGATGGTACTGGAGTATATGGTGTTGTTACACTTTCCCCAATGATTCAGGTTGATGAAAATCAAAATGCTTTAACTGTAAAATCAATACCAGCCTATGGTTCCCATGCAAAAGACGCTGATAAAACTGATATATATGCAGTTTTTGGTGAACCTTCAGACGAAAATTTTTATATAGGAACGCCACCGGAAATGGATATACCTATATGTATAAATTTAAAAAAGCTTGTCGAACGCAGTACGGGTGTTTTTGGAAGGGCTGGAACTGGTAAAACATATTTAACAAGGCTTTTATTATCAGGCCTTGCTAAGTCGAAGGCTGCTGTAAGTCTTATCTTTGATGCACATAATGAATATGGTTATGGAGCTAAAAAAGAGGGAAGCACGAATGTAAAAGGTTTAAAACAGCTATTTGGTAGTCAAGTTGCGATTTTCACTCTTGATAGGGAATCTTCATTACGTAGGCATGTTCCTATAGATGGCATATTAAATATTGCTTATAATCAAATTACACCTGATGATATTATGCTTTTAAATTCAATGTTAAATTTAAATAGCACTGCACTAGAAAGTATTTATCAAATAATGAAAAAAGAAAAAGAAAATTGGCTCTATAATTTCATAAATATTGATGCAGCCGATATGGAAGAATATGCCAAGGAAATAGGCGCAAATGAAAGTTCATTACAGGCTTTAAGAAGAAAACTTGAGAGGCTAATTAAATTGCCGTTTTTAATGAATATTGTTCCAACAGACAGTATAAAACAAATCATGGATTTTTTACAAAAGGGAATAAATGTTGTTATAGAATTTGGAAGTGTTTCGACACTTGGATACATGCTAGTAGCAAATATTATAACTCGGCATATACACGATATGTATGTAAAAAAAACAGAAGAGTCCATTGCAAATAATAGTAAAGGCCCTATACCGCTAGTTATAACAATAGAAGAAGCCCATAGATTCTTGGACCCATCAATATCTAAGGAAACTACAATGGGTGAAATTGCAAGAGAAATGAGAAAATACAATGTTACTCTATTAATTGTTGATCAAAGAACATCACAGATTGATTCTGAAGTAATGTCACAGATAGGCACTAAGATTACATGTAGACTTGAAGATGACAATGATATAAGCTCATTTTTATCTGGTGTTAATAATGCCAGTAAATTACGAAATGTATTAGCAAGCCTTGACCAAAAACAACAAGCATTAATTTTAGGACATGCAGTTCCAATGCCAGTAGTTATTAAAACAAGAAATTACGATCAAGAATTTTATAAAGAAATATCACCTTTTAATGGTGATGAATTTATTGATAAACCTTTTTTAGATTTAATGAAAAAGGAGAAGATAGACGAACTTTTTCCAGATTGACATAGGGGGAATTTCTATGATTAATATAGCACATGCAGCGGATATACACATTGGTATTGAAAATTATGGAACTATTGATAAAGAAACCGGAATGAATACAAGACTCGAGGATTTTTTAAATGCTTTTGATAGGTTTGTTGACTATTCTATAGAAAATTGTGATATAGCGATAATATCGGGTGATATGTATAAATCGAGGGAACCAAATCCAACTCAGCAAAGAGAATTAGCAAAAAGGATAAAGAAGCTATCACTAAAAATACCTGTAGTAATAAATAATGGTAATCATGATCAACCAAATTCTGATTCAAAAGCTAGAGCGTTTGATATTTATAAGATATTGGAAGTTAATAATGTTTATGTAGCAAATAAACCCAATATCTTTCTAATAAATACGAAAAATGGCCCAATACAAATTGCGTGTCTGCCATATTTTCCCAAAAGCTTTTTATTAAAATTAGAAGATAGTAAAAATTTAAGTATAGATGAAATTAATAAGAAAATGGTCGAAAAAATAGACAGTATTTTAAGTATACTGACATCAAAGCTTAATCCATCTATACCATCTGTATTGTCAGTCCATCTTTCTGTAACGGGGGCCGTAACAAGTAGTGAAAAGAGTATTATGATAGGTGATGATATTATAGTTCCAATAAGTGTTATTGCAAGGCCTCAGTATAAATATATTGCGCTCGGTCACATACACAAGTACCAAGTTGTATGGGATATGCCACTTACAGTATATAGTGGTAGCATTGAAAAGATTGATTTTGGAGAAGAGAAAGACGAAAAAGGGTTTTGTCATGTTATTATAGACGGTGATAATGTAACACATAAATTTATAAGTACAAATTCAAGGCCATTCAAAACAATAAAAATCGATGTTGAAAGTGATACGCCGACAGAAGATATATTAGAAAGAATAAAATCATTAGATCTAAGTGATTCTATCGTCAGACTAAACATAAAAACCACAAAAGAAATTGATAAACACATAAGATATAGGGAAATAAATAAATTATTATTGCAAAAATGTTATCATTTTGTTGGTATTAAAAGGGACTTTGATATCGATAAAGGCTCATTAAGAAATCCTGAAGTAAATGAACGCCTTAACCCAATAGATGCACTTTCAAAATACTTTTTATCTATTGATTTAGATGTCGATAAAGATGAGCTAATTAAAAGAGCAAATATTTTATATAAAGAGTTAAGAGAAGAGGTGAACAGCAAATGATACCACTTAAACTTACTTTAAAAAATTTCATGTCATACTCAGAATATGAAACGATGGATTTTACTCGGTTTCATGTTGCTGTAATTATAGGCCAAAATGGAAATGGAAAATCTTCTCTATGGGATGCGATTACCTGGTGCATTTGGGGGAGAGCAAGAGGACTAGATGCTGCAGGAAGAGGTAGTGATGACCTTATAAGAATAGGTGCCGATGAAATGGAAGTCGAATTTCTATTTAAAATAGATAATACTAAATACAGAATTTTGAGAAAGAAAAAGAGAAATTCTAATTCTATTTTGGAATTTAATATAATAAATGATGATGGAACATTAAAATCATTAACGCAGGAGAAGATTGAAGATACAAAAGAAAAAATTGAAAATACCATTATGCTTGATTATGACACTTTTGTGTCATCATCGTTTATGCCACAAAATAAGTCTGGCTTCTTTTCGGAAGCTGATCCAACAAAGAGAAAACAAATATTCTCTGAAGTATTAGGCTTAGATATATATGATAAGTTACAAGAAAAAGCTAAGATGAAAAGAAGTGAATACGAGAAGAATATTGCTATAATTGATGAGCAGTTAAAATTATACCTAAAAGAAATTGAAAACAAAGATGAAATAATAAATCAAAAAGTAGAACTATCTCAAAAATATAATAACAAAAAAATTGAAATAGATAATTTAACTAAGGAAATGGACATATTGCAAGAAAATAAACGTAAGATGGATGATATATTAATTAAATATAAGGAATACAGTGAAAGAATTAAATTAGATGAAAAAGTTATATCAGAATATGATAGTATGATAATAGATCTTGAAAATAAAATAAGAGAATTAAAAGAACTATTAAATAAAGAAGATGAAATAGTAAATGGATATAATATTTTTAAATCACTTCAGGATCAATTAGAGGAACTTGATGCTAAATATATTAAATTTAATGAATTTGAAAAAGAAAAAATAAATATAAAAAATAAGATAAATATAATTAGAAGAGAAAACGAACTTTTGCTTAACAATTTAAAGATTAAATACAATGAAACACTTGATAAATATAAAAAGTTAGAAGCAGATGGTGAGGAATTAAAGGCTCTTGAAGAAAAAATGAAAGAATTTGATTCTATCGATGATGATTTATTAAAAAATGAGGAAAAAATTCAAGAATACAATGAAAAATTAGCGGAATTAAAGGCAGAATTTAACAGTTATAATAAAAAGATAGATGAACTTAAAGAAAATTACACCACAATATCAAATACTGATGCTACTTGCCCTGTTTGCAATTCACCACTTGACGATGATAAAAAAAATAATTTGCTAAATGACTTTACAGAAAAAATAAATAATTATAAAAAACAAATTATTAAGATAAAAGATTTAGGAATTCATTTACAAGATGAATTAAAAAAACTTAAAAATGATAGAGCAAAATTAAAAATTTTACAAAAGCAAAAAGATAAATTAAATATAAACATAATTACGATAAAAAATAATCTTTCAGAGAAAGATAGTACATTGGTCAAATTAAAGGAATTAGATAGCAATATCAAAGAACTTACAAATATATTAAATAATAACGATTATGCAAATGATGAAAAAAACAAGCTCAAATATATAGATAATATGTTATTGGAGTTAAATTTTTCTCTTGAATTGTATAAAGAGACAAAAGATAAATATGAAAAATACAAAAATTACGAAAAATTAATGGAAAGGCTCAGTATATCTAAACAAAATATTGAGGATCACAAAAATACATATGATACTTATAAAAAAAATATCAATATATACAGGGAAAATCTTAATAATGATAAAAAAACAATGGAGTATTTTAAAGAACAAAGCAAGGGTTATGATAATCTAGTTAACGATATTAAAAATTTAAAAAACAAAATTGAGAAGGCAAATAAGGATTATTTAGATATAAATGTAAGACTTACCTCTATATTAGATAAAATAAAAAACATCGAAAATATAGAAATAAAAATTAATGAGTTAAAAAAAGAAAGAGATAGAAACTTAAAAGAAAGGCATTATTATGAAATTTTAGAATATTCTTTTAGCAAAAAAGGAATACAAGCTCTTATAATAGAGAATGCATTACCTGAATTTGAAGATACAGCGAATAATTTACTTGCAAAACTTACAGACGGAAAAATGTATGTAAGTTTAATAACACAAAAAACTAACAAAAGTGGTTCAGTGCAAGAAACACTTGATATAGAAATCTCCGACGAGCTTGGTAAAAGAAAATATGAACTTTATAGTGGTGGTGAAGCTTTTAGAATAAATTTTGCATTGAGAATTGCCTTATCAAAATTGTTATCAAAAAGAGCGGGTGTTAAGTTACAAACATTAATAATAGACGAAGGCTTTGGATCTCAAGATAAAATAGGGCGTCAGAACATTATAGACGTTATTAATATGATAAAGGATGAGTTTGAATTGGTAGTTGTCATAACACATATCGATGAATTTAAAGATATCTTTCCATATACAATAGAAATTACAAAGGATGAAAATGGCTCACATATAATTTATGCATGATTGAGAATTCGCTTAACTTGACATAATTTTGAAAGAGGACTAAAATATAAAATGAGTATCTACAAAGGAGGTGTAGGCATATTAACAACATTAGTCCATTAATTTTAGCTATAATTGTATTAATTGCTGTAGCAATTGGTCTTTTTATTGGATATTTTATACGAAAATTTATAGCAGAATCCAAAATAAAAAGTGCAGAAGAATTATCACATACTATTTTGGAAAATGCCAAAAAAGATGGTGAAAATAAAAAGAGAGAGTTGCTGCTGGAAGCAAAGGAAGAAATTCACAAACAGAGAACAGAGCTAGAAAAGGAAGTAAGAGATCGCAGAGGAGAACTGCAAAGATTAGAAAGGCGTTTAATACAAAGGGAAGAATCTCTTGATAGGAGAGCAGAAACGTTAGAGCAAAAAGATGCTTTGATTGAAAGAAAGCAAAAGGAAATTAATGATTTAGAAGAAGAAATAAAGTCGATGCATCAAAAGGAAGTTGAAGAATTAGAAAGAATATCAGAATTAACGAGAGATGAAGCACGAAACATTTTGTTAAACGATGTTAAAAATGAAATATCCCATGAAGCTGCTTTAATGATAAAGGATATAGAAGCAAAAGCTAAGGAAGAAGCGGAGAGACGTGCAAGAGAAATAATAGCTACATCTATTCAGAGATGTGCAGCTGACCATGCGGCTGAAACTACCGTTTCTGTTGTCGCATTACCAAATGATGAAATGAAGGGTAGGATTATAGGACGTGAAGGCAGAAATATTAGAACCCTTGAAACACTTACCGGTATTGATTTAATTATTGACGATACACCGGAAGCTGTCGTAATCTCAGGGTTTGACCCGATAAGAAGAGAAGTTGCAAGAATAGCTTTAGAAAAATTAATAGAAGACGGAAGGATACATCCAGCAAGAATTGAAGAGATGGTAGAAAAGGCTAAAAAAGAAGTCGATAATGTAATTGTAAAGGCTGGCGAAGAAGCGACATTTGAGACAGGTGTGCATGGTTTGCATCCTGAGATAATTAAATTGCTTGGTAGACTTAAGTTTAGAACAAGTTATGGTCAAAATGTATTAAAACATTCTATAGAAGTAGCACATTTAGCTGGACTTATGGCATATGAACTTGGTGCAGATGCTAATATAGCAAAAAGGGCTGGTTTACTGCATGACCTTGGTAAAGCTGTCGACCATGAGGTAGAAGGACCCCATGTTATGATAGGTGCAGAGTTAGCAAAGAGATATCACGAATCTAATGATGTTATACATGCTATAATGGCACATCATAATGATGTTGAACCACAGACCGTTGAGGCAGTATTGGTGCAATCTGCAGATGCAATATCTGCGGCAAGACCTGGTGCAAGGCGTGAAACACTTGAATCATATTTAAAGCGTCTTGATAAATTAGAAGAAATTGCAAATTCCTTTGATGGAGTCGAAAAATCATATGCGATACAGGCCGGGCGTGAAATCAGAATAATGGTAAAGCCAGAAGTTGTTAATGATGAATCGACGGTTTTATTAGCCCGTGATATTAAAAAGAAAATTGAAGAAGAGTTAGAATACCCTGGACAAATAAAAGTTATAGTTGTTAGAGAAACTGTTGCTGTTGACTATGCAAAATGAATATGAAAAAAAAGCGTGCAAATGCACGCTTTTAGATTTATAAATAAATTATAATTATTGTAATATAATAATACTAATATATTAAATGTGGAGGTATATATGAACACCCTTATTATAGGTGATATAGTAGGAAGAACTGGAAGGAATATTTTAAAAGATAAACTGAAAGGTATAATAGCAGAAAATGAAATAAATCTCGTTATTGCTAATGCAGAAAATGCTGCAGGTGGCAATGGAATAACGCGAAAAGTTGCAGATGAATTGTTCGAAATCGGTATATCAGCATTAACAATGGGAAATCATGTATGGGATCAAAAGGATATTTTTAATTTTATTGACGATGAGAAAAGAATTATAAGGCCTGCTAATTACTTACCAAATACCCCTGGAAGAGGATCATCTCTTTTGAATATAAATGATATGAAAGTCGGAATCATAAATTTGCAAGGAACAGTTTTTATGCCATGCAATAGAAACCCATTTTTAATTGCAGAACAAGAAGTTAATGCTTTAAGAGAATCTACAAATATTATAATTATAGATTTTCATGCCGAAGCAACATCAGAAAAAATTGCAATGGGGCATTTTCTCAATGGCAGGGTATCATGTGTTTATGGAACACATACACATGTACAAACCGCAGATGAGAAAATACTATCTGAAGGTACAGCATTTATAACCGATGTTGGAATGACAGGTCCATATGATTCAATACTTGGTATGGATAAAGAAAGAATAATTCAAAAATTTACATCTTCTATACCTGTAAAATTTGATTTGGCTAAAGGTCCAGCACAGATAAATGGGATTGTTGTTAAAATCGATGAAGTTAGTGGAAAATGTACTGATATTTATAGAATTAACAAAAATTATACATAGTTTTAAAAAAGAAGGATTTTTAATATTTTTGTAGAATATACATAATGTATTCGATATATTAAAAGGGGGATAAATGATGGAGGTTTTAAAGGTCTCAGCAAAGTCTAATCCAAATTCAGTAGCAGGTGCACTGGCGGGAGTTTTACGAGAACGTGGTGGGGCTGAAGTACAGGCAATAGGAGCGGGTGCATTAAATCAGGCAATAAAAGCAGTAGCAATTGCGAGAGGATTTGTTGCACCAGGGGGTATTGATTTGATTTGTATACCGGCTTTTACGGACATTGAAATCGATGGCGAAGAAAGGACAGCTATAAAGTTAATTGTAGAACCAAGATAAACAACCTGCTTTGCAGGTTGTTTTTAAGTATATATGATTGGAGTGAATTATATGTTTGCGGATTTACATATACATTCAACGGAATCTGATGGCTCAAATAAACCCAAAGATGTTGTAAAACTTTCAAAAAGAAATGGACTTTGTGCTATCGCATTTACAGACCATGACACAGTAAGTGGAATTGATGAAGCTAAATCAGCTTCAATAATGTATGATATCGAACTTATTCCAGGTATTGAAATTAATTCTTTTGATGGACATCAAGACGTTCATATACTTGGATATTTCATAGATTACAAAAATGAAAATTTCTTAAATGAGCTAAAAAGTATAAGTGATTCTCGTATTTTAAGAGCTAAAAAAATAATTAATAAGCTGAATGAACTAAGAATTAATATATCATATAATGATGTATTATCATTTACTAATGAAAGATTTATAGGCCGTCCACATATTGCAAGAGCACTTGTGAAAGGTGGTTATGTTGGAAGCGTAAAGGAAGCTTTCGATAGATATATAGGTGATGCTTGCCCTGCATATGTTGAAAGATATAGATTGCATCCCTTTAAATCTATAAAATTGATTTTAGAGTCTGGCGGAATTCCGGTTTTAGCACATCCAGGACTCTTAAAAGACAATAATATTATCGATTCATTAATTAAAAACGGATTAAAGGGAATAGAAGTATTTCATTCTAAACATAGCGAGTCAGATACGTTGTTTTATAAAAATTATGCCGAAAAAAATAACCTTTTAATTACAGGTGGATCTGATTTTCACGGCATTGAACTTGATGGAAAAAATTTATTAGGAACAATTAAGCTTGATTATAGTTATGTTGAAAAATTAAAAGAAGCTAATCGAAAATATAGAAATAATATTAAAAATAAGTTAAAATAATAAATATAATATCAGGAGGTGGACAAATGAATTTATCGGAAAAAGCATCAAAAATAGCTCCATCTATGACATTAGAGATAACTGCAAAAGCAAATCAAATGAAATCAAGAGGAATTGATGTTATAGGTTTTGGGGCTGGCGAACCAGATTTTCAAACACCTGATTATATAAAAAAAGCAGCTATTGAAGCTATAGATAAGGGCTTTACAAAATATACTCCCGCATCAGGTATATTTGAATTAAAAGAAGCTATATCGGAAAAATTAAAAAAAGATAATAATTTATTATATGATCCATCACAGATAGTTATATCTAATGGCGCAAAGCATTCGATATATAATGCATTATGTGCAATTCTAAACCCTGGAGATGAGGTAATAATACCATCTCCATATTGGCTTAGTTATCCAGAGATGGTTAGATTAGCTGATGGTATTCCCGTTTTTATTGATACAGATGCTTCTAATGATTTTAAAATAACAGAAGAACAATTAGAAATGGCAATTAATAATAAAACAAAAGCTATTATAATCAATAGCCCTAATAATCCTACAGGGACAGTATATAGCGAAATGGAACTTAAAAATATCGCAAATATTGCTATAAAGCACAACATATTTGTAATATCTGATGAAATATATGAAAAGCTCATATATGAAGGAAAACATGTTAGCATAGCTTCTTTTAATGATGACATAAAAAAATTGACAATTGTTATTAATGGTATGTCCAAGGCTTATGCTATGACAGGATGGAGAATCGGTTATTCAGCATCAGATCGAAATATAGCAAAATTAATAGGTAATATACAAAGTCATACAACTTCAAATCCTAATTCGATTGCGCAGTATGCAAGCATCAAAGCTTTGAGATCTGACAATGACATAATAAATAGTATGGTTAAAGAATTTGATAGAAGACGAAATTTTATGGTCGAAAGAATAAACAAAATTAAGGGATTAAAATGCAACAAACCGCAAGGTGCATTTTATGTTATGGTTAATATAAGCAATTATATAGGCGTAAATATTGACGGCATAATAATTAATGGTTCAATTGATTTTGCTAATTTTCTTTTAGAGAAAGCAAATGTCGCGGTCATTCCATGCTTACCCTTTGGAGTAGATAATTACATCAGATTATCTTATGCTACATCAATTGAAAATATTGAAAAGGGACTTAGTAGAATCGATGATGTTTTAAATAATATATAAAAACAATGGAGGTAAAAAATGTCTAATTTATATGAAAATCCTTTAATAACACGTTATGCAAGTAAAGAAATGGCTGAAATATTTTCAGATGATGAAAAATTTAAAACATGGAGAAAACTATGGATTGCACTTGCCAAAAGTGAAAAAGAATTGGGCTTAAATATTACTGATGAACAAATTAAAGAAATGGAAAACCACATTGATGACATAAATTACGAAGATGCTAAAAAATTTGAGAAAGAATTGCGTCACGATGTCATGGCACATATAAGAGCATACGGCATTCAATGCCCAAAAGCAAAACCCATTATCCATCTTGGTGCAACATCAGCATTTGTAGATGATAACACAGATATCATTTTAATGGATAGAGCATTTAAATTAATAAAAAATAAATTACTAAAAGTTATTGATGTGCTTTCTGATTTCGCATTAAAATATAAAGACATTCCAACATTGGGATTTACTCATTTTCAACCTGCCCAATTGACTACAATTGGGAAAAGAGCGTGTCTGTGGATTCAAGATTTGATACTAGATTATGAAGATTTAAACTATAGGCTTAAAAATATGGCACTAAGAGGTGTTAAGGGTACTACAGGTACACAAGCAAGTTTCATGAAACTTTTTAATGGTGATGAAGGAAAAGTCAAAGCACTTGATAAACTTGTTGCGAAAAAAATGGGTTTTAATAAAGTGTTTGATGTTACTGGTCAAACATATACAAGAAAATATGATTTTATGCTACTTACTGTATTAAGCGGTATAGCACAAAGTGCCCATAAATTTAGCAATGATATAAGACTATTACAACATTTAAAAGAAATAGAAGAACCCTTTGAAGAAAAACAAGTGGGTTCGTCAGCAATGGCATATAAGCGCAACCCGATGAGATGTGAAAGGATGGCCTCATTATGCAGATATATAATAACAACTTTGTTAAATACATCTATCACATCATCTGTACAATGGTTTGAAAGAACACTTGATGATTCGGCAAATAGAAGAATAGTTATTCCAGAGATGTTTCTTACTACAGATGCAGTACTTAATCTATATTTAAATGTTGCATCTGGGCTTAAAGTAAACGAAAAAATAATTGAAAAACATGTTATGAATGAACTGCCTTTTATGGCAACAGAAACAATTTTAATGGAATGTGTAATGAAAGGCGGAGACAGACAAGAAATACATGAGGTTATAAGGATTAATTCACTAAAGGCACAAGAAGCCATAAAAGATGGGGAAGAAAATATGCTCTTAGATTACCTTAAAAATGATAAGAGAATTAATCTAACTGAAAGGGAGATTGATAACTTATTAGATCCCAAAAAATTTATAGGTAGAGCAGAAAATCAAACTTTAGAATATATAAATAATGTAGTAAAGCCAATTTTGAAACAGAATGTTATAGAAGATGTAAATTCCGTTATAGAAGTATAAATATATTTATGCTATAATCTTACGTGTATAGGAGGCTCGAATGATAAATGAATGAAATCAGAATAAATGAAATGAAAAACTTTGTAGGAAAAGAAATTGTAATAAATGGATGGTTGTACAATAAAAGATCAAGTGGTAAAATAAAATTTTTGCAAATAAGAGATGGCTCAGGTTTCGTCCAAGGTGTTGTAGCCAAAAATGATGTTTCAGAAGATGTTTTTGACCTTTGCGAAAAGCTAACACAAGAGTCATCAATTTCTGTAACAGGTATTGTAAGAGAAGATAGAAGAGCACCATCAGGTTATGAACTTACAGTTTTAGATGTTAAATTAGTGCAGATGGCTTTTAATGATTATCCTATATCATTAAAAGAACATGGCGTTGATTTTCTCCTTGATAATAGACATTTATGGATTAGAACACCAAGACAACATGCATTACTTTCTATAAGGCATGAAGTTATAAAGGCGATTCAAGAGTTTTTAAATAATAATGGTTTTATAAGGGTGGATTCACCTATTATAACACCATCCACATGTGAAGGTACATCAGATCTTTTTGAAATAGACTATTTTGGCGAAAATGCATATTTATCACAGACTGGTCAATTATATCAAGAAGCGGCTGCCATGGCTTTTGGCAAAGTTTACAGCTTTGGGCCTACATTTAGGGCAGAGAAATCCAAGACAAGAAGACATTTAAACGAATTTTGGATGGTTGAGCCTGAAATGGCGTATACAGATCATTATAAAAATATGGAAATACAGGAGCAGCTTGTTGAATACATTGTCCAATCAGTCTTAAATAATAAATCCTATGAATTAAAAGAACTTGGAAGGGATATTAGTAAACTTGAGAATATAAAAGCACCATTTCCAAAGATTACATATGATGAAGCTATTAAAATACTAAAAGAAAATGGATATTCAATTGAATGGGGAAATGATTTAGGTTCACCAAACGAGACATTTTTGTCAAATAAATTTGAAAAACCAGTATTTGTGATGGAATATCCAGCAAAATGCAAGGCATTTTATATGCAACCAAGGGAAGATAGACCAGAAGTAGTGATGTGTGCTGATCTACTAGCACCTGAAGGATATGGTGAAATTATTGGCGGCAGTCAGCGTATACATGATTATGACTTACTTATTAAAAGAATAAAAGAAGAAAATCTTCCTGAAGATATATATGACTGGTACATAGATTTGAGAAAATATGGATCTGTACCACATTCCGGTTTTGGACTTGGAATCGAAAGAACTGTTGCATGGATAACTAATATAGAACATGTAAGAGAATGTATCCCATTCCCAAGAACATTATCAAGGATTCGTCCATAATCAATTAATAAGAACATTTCACATCCCAATATCATAAAATAATATAAACATAAAATTGGGATGTGATTCATATGGGAATGTGGCCTATTCATCTTGATAATTTCAAACTTGAAAAAAAGCCAAAATATGATTTAAATGATATTGATCATGATAAAAATCTCGAAAAAGAAGCATTAAAGGAACTTGACTCTTTAATTGGTTTAAATAAAGTAAAACAAATTATAAATGAACTATATGCATTAGAACAATTGCAAAAAAGAAGAGAAAAAGAAGGATTATCTACGGATCCAATAGTCTTACATATGGTATTTAAAGGCAATCCCGGTACAGGTAAGACGACTGTTGCACGTATTCTTGGTAAACTATTGAAAGGTATTGGAGTCCTAGAGAAAGGCCATGTAATTGAAGTCGAAAGAGCTGACCTTGTTGGAGAATATATAGGCCATACTGCACATAGAGTTCAAGAAAGTGTGAAAAAATCATTAGGCGGAATTTTATTTGTTGATGAAGCATATTCACTTGCCAGAGGTGGGGAAAAAGATTTTGGTAAAGAAGCCATAGATACACTTGTTAAAGCCATGGAAGACTATAAAGATAAGTTTATATTGATCCTTGCAGGGTATAGAGATGAAATGGAATACTTTTTAAGTACAAACCCAGGATTAAGGTCGAGATTTCCTATCAAAATTGATTTTCCTGATTATACAATCGATGAACTATTATTAATAGCTGAATTGATGGTAAAAAATAGACAATATATACTTACTGATAATGCAAAAAGAAAAATTATGAAGTCATTGATATACGATAGTACAACAAGAGAAATGGGCAATGCCAGACTTGTAAGAAATATTATTGAAAGAGCAATAAGAAAACATGCAGTTAGAATAATGAATAAAAGGACAATTACTAAGAACGATTTAATGATTATCGATGCAATTGATATTAGAGAGGATTGAAAAAATGGTAAATGAGAATAAATTAAAAGCCTGCTTCAACATCTCAAAAGATGTTATTTTTTTGTTAGAAAAAGCAGAAGATGATGTTAAAATAGAATTTAAAAAAGTAGATACTATTGTCGAAAACAATCAATACAAAATATTATATAGTATGCAGAAAAATAAATTAAGTGATATTCATTTCAATGGTACAACTGGATATGGATATGGTGATATTGGAAGAGACATAATTGAAAAAATATATGCTGATGTTTTTAATGCTGAAGACGCCTTAGTAAGGCCTCAGATAGTTTCAGGAACCCATGCCATATCATTATGCCTATATTCTAATTTAAGGCCAAATGATGAGCTTATATCTGCTTGTGGCAAACCTTATGATACACTTGATGAGATAATAGGAAAGGGAAATGATAATAACGGTTCTTTAAAGGACTATTGTATATCATATAAAGAAATTCCACTTTTATCTAGCGGAAAAATTGACATAGACTTACTTCTTAATAATATAAGTGATAAGACGAAAATGGTTATGATACAAAGGTCAAAAGGATATGATTTCAGGGAATCTCTGTCAATACAAGATATTAAAGATACGATATCAAAAATTAAAAATAAAAAAGCAGATGTTATAGTGTTTGTTGACAATTGTTATGGAGAATTTACTGAAGAATATGAACCTATTGAAGCTGGAGCGGATATAATTGCTGGTTCACTTATAAAAAATGCCGGTGGGGGAATATCTCCGACAGGCGGTTATGTTGCAGGTAAAAAAGAGCTTGTTGAAAAAGCAGGATATAGATTGTACGCACCGGGAATCGGCAAGAAGGTTGGACCTTCATTAAATATAAATCGTTTGATTTTACAAGGTTTATTTTTGTCACCTTTAATTGTAGGCAATGCTCTAAAAGGTGCTATACTTTTATCGAGAGTTATGGAAATACTGGGTTATGATGTTCTTCCAAAATATAATGATAAACGTAGTGATATTGTTCAGGCAGTGAGATTTAATACAAAAGATGAATTAATTACATTTATACAAAGTATTCAAAAAGGGTCGCCAGTTGATTCACATGTAATACCAGAACCTTGGGATATGCCAGGATATGAAGATCAGGTTATTATGGCCGCTGGTGGTTTTATACAAGGGTCATCTATTGAATTAAGTGCAGATGCACCAATAAGAAAGCCATATACAGCTTATGTGCAAGGTGGATTATCGTATTATCAAGTAAAACTAAGTTTAATGATAGCAATTAGTAATATGGCAAATAAAGGTCTAATTAAGATATAAGTTAAGCTCAAATAAAAGTATATACTTTTATTTGAGCTTTCTTATTACACCCGTAACTTTTCCAAGTACTATAACATTATTTACAATAATTGGCTCCATAGTTGGGTTTTCAGGCTGCAAACGTATATGGTCAGTTTCTTTAAAAAATCTTTTAACAGTAGCTTCATCATCAATTAAGGCTACAACAATATCACCATTATCTGCGAAAGATTGTCTTCTTACTATAATATAATCACCATCTAATATTCCTGCATTTATCATACTTTCGCCACGCACTTTTAATATAAAACTTTCACATTCATATCCATTTACAAGGTCTCTCGGAATAGAATAGTATTCATCTATATTTTCTACAGCTAAAATTGGAGTTCCGGCTGTTACTTTCCCAATAACAGGAATCTTAATTACATCACTAAATTCTCGTATTCCATTGTTTAAAACTTCAATAGCTCTCGGTTTTGTTGGATCTCTTCTTATGTATCCCTTTTTCTCTAGTCTTGATAGATGTCCATGAACTGTTGAAGTTGATTTTAAACCAACAGCTTTACATATTTCTCTAACAGATGGTGGATAACCCTTTCTATTTATTTCCTCTTTAATAAAATCAATAATTTCCTGTTGTTTTAGACTTATTTTTGATTTATCGTCTTTCATATTATAATCCCTCCCAGTATAAAAACATTATAACATAATTTTATTAAAAATCAAACATTAGTTCTTTTTATCATGATTTATCTCTGAGAGAGGATTTTTATAAACAGCATCTCTTAATTGAGCATCATCAACATGCGTATATATTTGTGTTGTAGATACATTTGAATGACCTAAAAGCCTTTGGAGTGTTCTTATATCAACTTTGCCATATCTATACATTAATGTAGCTGCTGTATGCCTTAATTTGTGTGTAGAATATTTTTTTCCATCTAGATTAGCATCTCTTAAATATTTTTTTACTAAATATTGAATTGTTTTTATACTTATTCTCTGTAATCTTTTGCTTAAAAAGAGTGCTTTTTTATCTTTGACGCTATCATGTGGCCTTACTTTTAAATATTCATTAATAGCATTTATACACGCATCATTTAAATATACAGTTCTTTGCTTATTGCCTTTACCAATCACGGTTAATTTATCATCTTTTATATCATTTATATTTATATTTGCAAGCTCAGAGAGCCTTAAACCACAATTTAAAAATAAGGTAATAATAGCATAGTCTCGTTCTTTAAATGGGCCCTCAATCGAATCGAGTAATTTTTTGCTTTCATCTAGTGTCAAATAAACCGGTTGTCTAATTCCAAGCTTAGGTGATTCAAGTTCTTGTGCAGGGTTTTTTGATATAACTTTAGACTTTGTATAAAGATAATTATAAAACGACCTAAGGCTTGCTACTTTACGAGCGCGAGCAGGGGGTGTATTTGAACGCTCATTTGCTACAAAGGATAAATATGCATATAAGTCATTTAAACAGATTGATTCTATGAAGTTGGTATCAACGTCACTAATATCTATATTATCAAAATTAGCATCCTTTGCTAAATTTTTTCTAACTTTCATGAACTTTAAAAATAATGTTAGGTCATATGTATACGCCTTTATTGTATTAGGCGATCTTGCTTTGATAGTGGAGAAGTAATTAAGGAATTCTTCAAGTATAGGTGGTAATATTTCATTAGATATATTATTTTCATGATCCATTGATATTTCTCCTCTGTATTATAAAGTTCCAATTATACGAAATAGTTATTTCGTATAATTGGATTTACTAATTTTTATCAAATTTATAGTTGTGTTTTTTAATTTCATCTGTTGCAAGTTTGTCACATCTATTATTGTATTCATTATCTGCATGGCCTTTAACCTTTATCCACTTAACATCATGTAAAGATGTCAATTCTAAAAGTTTCATCCAAAGGTCCTTATTTTCTACAAGCGTCTTGTCAGATTTTATCCAATTTCTTTTCTGCCATTTGTCAATCCATTTTTGATTAAAAGCATTTACAAGATAACTACTATCACTATGTAAATTGACTTTACAAGGTTTTTTAAGCTGACTTAATGCTTTTATAGCTGCTGTTAACTCCATTCTGTTATTAGTTGTATTTTCCTCATAACCTGATATTTCTTTTTGAATATCCTTATAAATTAATATTGCACCCCAACCGCCAGGACCCGGATTCCCACTGCAAGCTCCGTCTGTATATATATCTACTTCCGTAACAATATCCATTTTACTTCCTTTTAACTTTCTCATATGATGCTATAATAGCTTCAATTACTGCACTTCTCATACCATACTTTTCGAGCATTCTAACACCTTGAATTGTCGTTCCACCTGGTGATGTAACCATATCTTTCAAATATCCTGGATGAAACCCTGTATTTAATACCATACTGCCTGAACCAGAAACTGCTTTTGAAGCAAGTTTATAAGAAATATCTCTGGGTAAACCTAATGAAACACCTGCATCTGCAAGTGCCTCTATAAATATGTAAACAAAAGCAGGACTGCAACTTGAAACGGACATTGCTGCGTCTATTAGATTTTCTTTTACTTCGATAATTTCTCCACATGATTTAAATATATTTTCGACTGTTTCTTTATCATTAACTGAAATATTATCCGGATATGATATAGCAGTAATTCCCTCACCAATTAAAGCTGGTGTATTTGGTATAGTGCGAATTATTTTTCCCTTTTTTAATATATCCCTGACTCTTTCAATCGTAATACCCGGTGCAATAATAATTATAATTTTATTATCTGTTACAGCGTCTTTTATTTCATTTAAGACCGAATCATATATATTTGGTTTTATAGCTAAAATTATAACATCACTATCGTTTGCAACATCAACATTATTTTCTTTAATAGTTACGTTTGTTTCATCCTTCAATTTTAAAAGTTTTTCAGATGATGGATCATAAACATTTATATATTGCGGATCAACTATTTTTGAATTTATTATGCCCTTTATCAATGCAGTTCCCATATTACCTGTTCCTATAAATCCTATTTTCATTTTTATAAACCCTCCTGATTTTAAAAAACAGTATTAGTTATCTAATACTGTTTTCTTTTTCCTTACTGTTGCTTTTCATCTTTTTCTGTTGTCGTAAATATTACAGGTTTTAAAGGAGTTATTGTAGAAACAGCATGTTTATAGATAAGTTGCTGCTGTTTATTATCTGTCTCTAAAACAACGGTAAAATTATCAAAACCTTTAACCATTCCTTTTAACTGAAAACCGTTAATCAAGTATACTGTTACTGCTATATGTTCCTTTCTAACCTGGTTTAAAAATATATCTTGTAAATTGATAGCTGCTTTTTGATTCATAGAGCCATCCCCCTTCTTATGTTGTAATATTATTTAATATTCTACTTAAATTTTAATTTTCCTGCTAAATAATCAATAATATTTTTCTTTAGTTCATCGAAATCAGAAAAATCGTCTATATAGAACCACTTTATAATTTTATAGCTTTTAAACCAGGTTATTTGTCTTTTTGCATACCTCCTTGTCCCTTTTTTTAAGTTTTCAATAGCTTCATCAAGAGTAATTTTACCATCTAAATACTCTACAAACTCTTTGTACCCCAAAGCTTGCATTGAAGTATCATACTTATTATACCCTATTTTTAGCAAGTTTACCACTTCATCTACTAAATTATTTTTTATCATTTCATCTACTCTATTATCAATTTTTTTATACAACTTGTTTCTATCTCTATAATTTAAACCTATCATTATTGGATTATATTTTGTGTTTAATCTCTTACTACTTTGTTCTTGATAATGTGAAATTGTTTTGCCTGTAAATTGATACACTTCAAGCGCCCTAATTACCCTTCTTATATCATTGGGGTGCAATTTTTTTGCAACTATTGGATCTATTTTTTTTAATTTATTAAACAAATATTCGTTGCCATAAACACTTGCTATGTTTTTTAATGCATTTCTAAATTCATGATTATTAACAAAATCTGAAAAATTCATTGTGTAAATTAATGAGTCTATGTATAAACCTGTTCCGCCAACTACAATAGGTATTTTGCCTCTATTGTATATATTATCAATAATTGGTTTTGTCATTTTTTCATACTCAGCAACACTAAATTCGACATTTGGATCAACTATATCTATCATATAATGAGGAATTCCTTGTTTTTCTTCTTCTTTAACTTTAGCGGTCCCGACATCCATTTTCTTATAGATCTGCATAGAGTCGGCAGAAATAATTTCACCATCGTAGTGTTTCGCAATTTCTACCGACAATCTTGTTTTTCCTGACGCAGTAGGTCCTACGATGATAAGTAATGGTATTGCCATTAAACCACCTCTACATTATTCGTTTAAACATTTTATCTATTTCACATTTTTTAATTGAAACAATAACAGGGCGACCATGCGGGCATGTATACGGATTTTTTGTTATATTTAAATCATTAAACAAAGAATTCATTTCTTCATTTGATAGTTTATCCATCGCCTTAACAGCCTTTTTACATGCCATCATAATAATATTTTCTTCTTTTAATCTAATATCGTTCACAAAGTCTTTATCTCGCAGTCTATCAATTATATCAATGAATAATTGCCTTGATTCTGGTTGCCCTAATATTATTGGTACTTCTCTTAATATTATAGAATTATTACCAAAATTCTCAAATTTATAACCTAATCTATTGAGTATATCCCTGTTATCATTTAGTATTTCTTCATCACCTGGTTCTATATTTATTAATATCGGCATTGTCGTCTGCTTTCCTTGTACTTTATTATAGTTCGACATAAATCTTTCATATAATATTCTTTCATGTGCTGCATGCTGGTCAATAACATATGCCATATCGTCCTTTTCAACTATTATATAAGTTGAAAATAGCACACCTACAATTTTGTAATCTAATTGTTTATTATCTGGTAATGTATTAAAATCTTTAATATAAGTAATTGTATTTGTTTCATAAACTTTTTCATTATTGATTTTTTCTGATGCAATATTATTTTGTGTAGCATTATCTTGCATTTTTACTGCATTTGATTTAAAAATATTTTGATCATTAGTAATAAAAATATTATTTCGATTTTGACCATTAGGTAATGTATTTATTTGAGTCTGTTCGATCTTTTCTTCTTTATCCATATTATCAAAAGTAAATTTTTTTTCATACTTAACATTAGGAATTAAATTAGTTTTACTTAAACCATCTTTTATAGTTTTATAAATCGCATCAAAGATATCCTTATCGTTTGAAAATTTGACTTCCATTTTTGAAGGATGTACATTAACATCTATTTGTCTTGAGTCAATATCAATATATGTAATAACAATAGGATACCTATTTATGGGTATTAATGTCTTATATGCTTCATCAATAGCAGCATTATAAACTTTGTTTTTCACAAAACGCCCATTAACAAATAATATTTGCATATTGCGATTTGATTTAGTATAAGATGGCTTACATAAAAATATATTCATTTTTAAATATTCACTATCATATTTTGATGATAACAAAGATGAATATAAATCTCTACCAAAAAGCCTTAATATAACATCCTCTATACTATTATTTCCTGTAGTAATGAATTCAAATTTCTTGTCCTTTATATATTTAAAAGATATTTCAGGCCGTGAAAGAGCTATTTTAGAGACTATATCAGTAATATACATTGCTTCTGTCGAAGGACGTTTTAAAAACTTTCTCCTTGCTGGAGTGTTGTAAAAAACATCTTTGACTTCTATCATACAACCCTTTTGGCATCCGCATCTTGTTTTACTAATAATCTTGCCACCTTCAATATTAATTTGTGTTCCATATAGCGAATTATCTTCTTTGGTTTTTAATAACACCTTTGAAACAGCCGAAATACTCGCCAATGCTTCACCACGGAATCCAAGTGTTTCAATATTATACAAATCATTTATTGTCTTAATTTTACTTGTAGCATGTCTTCCAAATGCTAAAACAGCATCAATTTCATTCATGCCGCAACCATCATCTGTAATTTTAATGTAAGGAATTCCACCTTCCATTATTTCTATTGTAATGTTTTTGCTACCAGCGTCAATTGAATTTTCTAAAAGCTCTTTTACGATTGACGATGGCCTTTCCACAACTTCACCAGCCGATATTTTATTTATTAAAGTATCATCAAGGAGTTGTATTTTATTCATCTATAATCACGTCCTTAAAGTTGAAGCTTTTTTCTTTAATTTATACAAATAATTTAAGGCCTCAATTGGTGTAATATTATCAATATCAATATTAATTATTTCTTCAATCAAAGAATCCTTTTCCATACTAAATATATCAATTTGAGTTGCGGCAGTTTCAACCGCAACTTCTATATTACCATTTTCAAGGCTGTTTAGAATATTCTTTGCATTATTTATAACAATATCAGGAAGCCCAGCAAGTTTAGATACTTGAATGCCATAACTTCTGTCAGCTGCACCCGGTATTATTTTTCTTAAGAATATTATATCATCATTTTTCTCTTCTACTGATATATTAAAATTTCTAACACCATCTAATTTGTCTTCTAACTTTGTAAGCTCATGATAATGTGTTGCAAACAATGTCTTTGCTTTGATTTTGTCATGAATATATTCTAATATTGCACAGGCTATACTCATACCATCATATGTACTTGTTCCACGGCCAACCTCATCAAGTATGATGAGGCTTTTTTCTGTTGCTGAACTTAATATATTTGAAACTTCACTCATTTCAACCATAAATGTACTTTGACCAGAAAACAAATCATCTGAGGCACCGACTCTCGTAAATATTCTATCGACAATTCCTATTTTAGCAAATGATGCCGGTACAAAACTACCTATTTGAGCCATCAATACTATAAGAGCTATCTGCCTCATATAAGTTGATTTTCCTGCCATATTAGGGCCTGTTATTATCATTATAGGCTTTTTCTCGTCTATTTCAATATCATTCGAGACAAAAGAATCATCCATTATAGTTTCTATAACCGGATGTCTTCCATCTTTTATAACAATTCTGTCGCTATTGTCAACAGTAGGTTTTACATAATTATTTGTTTCCGCAACATTAGATAAAGAAATAAGCACATCGAGAATTGCTATATTTTTAGCAGTTTTTTGTATTCTCTCAATCTCATTCTTAATTTTTTCTCTGATCTTATTAAATATCTCATATTCAAGGTCAATAAGTTTTGTCTCAGCACCAAGTATTTTTTCTTCTATTTCTTTTAGCTCTGGTGTAACATATCTTTCCGCATTTGCCAGAGTTTGTTTCCTTATATAGTTTTGTGGTACCATTGATATATATGATTTAGACACTTCTATATAGTAACCGAATACTTTGTTATATCCAACTTTTAAAGTTTTTATCCCAGTTTTTTCTTTCTCACTTGCCTCAAGATTTGTAATCCAAGCTTTACCTTCAGTTGAAGCTTTTCTCAGCTTATCTACATTTTCATCGTATCCGTCTTTTATTATGTTGCCTTCTTTAACAGATGTTGATGGATCATCTTTGATAGACTTATCTATTAACTCATAAATATCTTTTAAAATATCCAATTTTAAATAGATTTCTTTAAGACAAATTGTACTGTATTTACTAAGCAAATTTTTAATGGCAGGTAACTTCTCAATAGATATTTTAATAGATATCAAATCTTTTGCATTTATATTTTGATAAACAAGTTTACTTGCAAGCCTCTCAATGTCATAAATACCTCTCAAAACATCCTTTAGCTCTAATCTTCCATCATAATCTTTAAATAATTCTTCAACAGCATCAAGCCTTAATTTTATTTTATCAATGTTTATTAGGGGCTCTTCAAGCCACCTTTTTATCAACCTCCCACCCATAGGCGTTATTGTTTTGTCTAATACTCCAAGTAATGAACCGGTTTTAGAATTTGTTTTGTTTGATTGAAGAATCTCAAGATTTTTTATAGTATTACTATCAAGCATCATAAAGGATTTATCTTCATAATATGTAAGATTATTTATCTGATTCAATTGCACCTTCTGCAAATCCTCAAGATAAAGCAATAAATAGACTAATGAAGCATTAGCATGATTCTTGCCTAATAGACCTAATTCGTTTAAAGGTTTATTAAATTGGCGACATATGATTTCCTCAATTTCTTCATTTGTTTTATTAACATCATATTTATTTAAATAAATGTGATTACTCATAATTATCTTTATAAGTTTTGAATTATTAAAAAAATCTTGGTTTGCTATTATTTCAGAAGGATTATACCTCATTATTTCATCATATACTTTTCTTAAGTCACGACAGTTAGAAATTTCAGTTGTGAATAGGTCGCCTGTAGTAACATCAACAATCGATAATCCGTAATTGTCTTTATTTCGATAAACCGATAAAAGATAATTATTAGTCTTTTCGTCTATAGCACTTGTATTTATTACAGTACCTGGTGTATAGACTCTAATTACGTCTCTATCAACCAAACCTTTTGCAAGGGCGGGATCCTCTAATTGTTCACATATAGCTACTTTATATCCCTTTTTTACAAGCTTATCAATATAAAAATCAGCAGCATGAAATGGTACACCAGCCATAGGAGCCCTTTCATTCTGTCCACAATCTTTTCCGGTTAAAACTATTTCCAATTCTTTTGCTGCAATTGTTGCATCATCAAAAAACATCTCATAAAAATCGCCTATCCTAAAGAATAAGATAGAATCTTTATATCTTTCTTTTATTTTTAAATATTGTTCCATCATAGGGGTATATGCCATTAGTTATTTACCTCCAATTGTATGCAACTAAAATGTTAAATGCCTGTAAGCACTTAACGTTTATTACAATGTCTTTTACATCCTGAACAGGACTTGCTATTGCAATTTTCAGTAACACCATTAATGTAATAATTTAAAATCCCATGTATTTCATCTATTAATTTTTTAGCAGCTTCTTGCGCATTTATTAATTTCATATAACTATCCAGTTGTAATAATTCTTCATTTAACTTTTTAATTTTATCATTATTACTGACTTTTAATTTATTCATCTCAGAAATTATTGATTGGACCTTACTATCATTTAAAAAAATAGCCTCTGATTCCCTTAGATTCAATAAAATATCTGAATTTGCCAACAGTTCACCAAGTTCCTTTGTTTTATCAATGATAATATTTGTTTTAGAATTCATAGCAATTCACCTTGCATTGTCCATGCCTTTGTATCGGTAATTTTTACATCTGCAAATTTACCAATTAATTCTGGCTTAGCTTTAAAATGAACAATTTTATTAGTCCTTGTTCTTCCAGTTAATTTATCACTGTCTCTTTTACTTTTACCTTCAACAAGAACTTCGACTATTTTCCCATTCATTTCAGAATTTCTTTCTAAGCTTATACTGTTTTGCAAATTAATTAATCTTTCAAGTCTTTCATGTTTTACATTTTCTTCTACTTGATTTTCCATTTTCGCAGCAGGTGTACCAGTTCTTTTAGAATATATAAAGGTATATGCTGCATCATACCTTACTCTTTTTACTAGATCCAATGTTTCCTCGAAATCTTCCTCTGTTTCACCAGGGAATCCAACTATTATATCTGTAGTTATAGCACATTCAGGTACATTTTCTCTCAATTTATCAACTATTTCAAGGTATCTTTCTTTTGTATATTTCCTGTTCATTTTTTTAAGAATTCGGTTGCTTCCTGATTGTACTGGTAAATGCAAGTGCTCACATACCTTATCGAGGTCTTTCATCGCATAAATAAGTTTATCAGATATATCCTTTGGATGTGATGTCATAAATCTAATTCTTTTAATGCCATCAACATCATTTAACATATATAAAAGGTCAGCAAAATCCACTTTCTCTGATAAATCATTGCCATAGGAATTTACATTTTGTCCTAGCAATGTTATTTCTTTAAAACCTTCTTTTGCTAAGGATTTAACTTCATCTAAAATATCTTCTGGTTTTCTGCTTTTTTCCCTTCCCCTAACATAAGGTACAATGCAATAGGTGCAGAAATTGTTACATCCATATATTATGTTTACCCATGCTTTTAGCCCTTCAGCTCTTTGTATCGGTATATCTTCAACAATATTTTTATTGTCATCCCATATATCAATAATAGTTGTATCGGAATTTAATGATTCTAATAAAAGCTCTGGAAACTTAAATAAGTTATGTGTACCAAATACAATATCTACATATGGATAATTCTTTTTTATCTTTTCAACAATTTCTTTCTCTTGCATCATACATCCACATATTCCAAGTGTTATATTAGGCCTCCTTAGCTTTAGTTCTTTTAACTGTGATACCCTTCCAAATACTCTTATTTCGGCGTGCTCCCTTACACAGCATGTATTAAAGAGTATTACGTCAGCATCTTCAATATTATCTGTATTAATATATCCCATATCAGAAAGCATTCCTGCTAATTTTTCGGAATCATGGACATTCATCTGACAGCCGTATGTTTCTATATAAAATTTAGGACATCTATCTTTATTTAAATCCGCTATGCGGCAAATAATTTCTTTTTGTTTTTTAATATCTTCTTTAGATACTAAAACTTCTTTTCTTGTGCCCATTAAATGCATACCTCCAAAATAAAATCTCTATACAATTATATATTATATATCATTTTGCAGCAACAAAAAAAGGCCTAAGGCCATTTAATTTTCGATTACTCTCTTTAAAAGTTCAATAGATGCGTTAACATCGTTTATGTCAATTTCTTCAGAAATACTATGAACGTATCTTGTTGGAATGGATATTACGCCAGATGGAATACCGCCTTTTGTCATGTGTATAGATCCTGCATCTGTACCGCCTAATTCAAGTATCTCCATTTGATAAGGTATGCTATATTTTTTAGCTATATCTACCATAAATTCTTTTATTTTAGGATTGACAATAATCGATCTATCCTTGACTTTTATCGCAGCACCTTTCCCAAGTGAAACAACCGTGTTTTTAGATTTTGGCGTATCACCAGTAGATGTTACATCAACGGATATTGATAAATCTGGTTCAATATTATATGCCGCTGTAGTCGCTCCCCTTGCACCGACTTCTTCTTGCACAGTAAAAACAAAATATAATTCATTAACTGTCTTAATATCTTTAAGAGTCTCTAATGCTACATAACATCCGATCCTGTCATCAATTGCCTTTGAAAAGATTCTACTACCATTTGTAAAAAACTCTCCCTTAAATACTGCACTATCACCGACTTTAACGAACTTCTCAGCATCTTCCCTACTTTCTGCACCTATATCTATGTACAAATTGTCAAATTTTATATCTTTTTTATCATCTAAGTGTTCGATACCGACTATTCCATTGAAGCCATTATAAAATTCTACTCTTTTATATAAACAATTTTCTACTTTAATACTACCTATTGGAACAAATCTTAGAAAACCATTTTCATCAATATGTGTTATTAATAATCCTAATTCATCTGAATGGGCAGTAATCATGATTTTCTTTCCGCCACCATTTTTTTTGCATATCATGTTTCCAATATTATCAAAATATATTTCATCGCAGTAATTTTTTGCTTCTTCCTTAATATGTTCCAAAACATTTTTTTCATTACCCGATGGTCCATATGATTGCGTTAATTTTTTTAGTAAATCTAAGTCGATGCTCATAGCAATGCCTCCCTTTCAATATTTTTTATTATGGAATCGATAAGCTTTATTGTATTTGTATAATCATCTAAGTACGCGACCGAGTTAAATGAATGTATATACCTGCATGGTATCGAAATAGCAATAGTTTTAATTCCACCCTTTGTTAAATGAATTTTCCCGGCATCATTACCACCCGATGCTATTCGTCTAAACTGGTGTGGGATACCGTTCTCATCTGCTATTTTAACTACTTTATCAACTAATTCTTTATTATATAAAGATGTCCTATCCATTAAAGATATCGCTGGCCCTCTTCCAAGCTCTGTTGATACAAGATATGGAACAGAATCCGCAACATCTGCAGCAACAGTTCCCTCAACAACTATAGCAAAATCTGGTCCTATATTATATGCTGCAACGCCTGCACCACGCAATCCTACTTCCTCCTGTACCGTAAATGCTGCATATATTGGGTATTCATAATTATTTTTTAATATATCTATTAATACACCGCATCCTATTCTATCATCAAGTGCTTTAGCCTTTACGAAGCCATTTCCAAGCATATCGAAATTTGTATCAAAATGTACATAATCACCTATTGATACATATTTAAGCGCATCATCTTTAGAAATAGCTCCAATATCGATATATAAATCATCGTAGTCAAGTGGTCTTTTTTGCTCATTTTTCTTTTGCAAATGTATTGGCTTCGCACCAATCACGCCATTTATTTTATATTTTCCGACTCTAACTGTCTTTGCAACAAGAACTCTTTTATCAATGCCACCAACCGGTGAAAATTTTAGTGTGCCATCATCATTGATTGATTTAACCATTAGACCTACTTCATCCATATGTGCTGCTAACATTATTTTATTATTCTTTTTCCCATTTTTATATGCTATTAAATTACCTATTTTATCTACATAAACATCATCAACATATGGTTTAACAATGCTCTTTATTTTCTCTCTTATTTCGCCTTCATTTCCAGAAGTGCTCATGATCTCTGTCAGTTCTTTTAATAGCATAAATATTCCTCCAGTTCTAAAGGAAGATTTGAGATATAGTATGCAAGGAGTTTTCCAGAATATAGGACGTCTTTCATACTTATTGTTTCTACAGATGTATGCATATACCTTAATGGTATAGACACAAGACCTGTTGGAACACCTGAAGTAGATATTTGAATTGCCCAAGCATCTGTACCAGAATTCCCTGGCAGTGGTTCAACTTGATATGGCATATTATAAGCCTTTGCTGACTCTATAAGGCCATCAAATATAATTGGGTGTATATTTGGACCTTTTCCAATAGCAGGGCCCTTAGAAAGCTCTAAATCTAAATTTAATCCATGTGCATTACCATGCGTCACATCTATAGCTATGGCCAAATCAGGTTTGACATTATATGCACTTGTAGCTGCACCCCTCATACCCAATTCCTCTTGTGTCGTTGCAACAGCATAAACATCATGATAGTGATATAATTTTTTGAGTTCTTCTAAGCAAACAGCCATAACAACTATACCAGCTCTATCATCTATGGCTTTACATGATACACAATCATTTAAAAGCTCATTAAAATTTCTATGTACAGTTACAGGATCACCTATGTTTATAATATCTTTAGCTTCCTTTTGATTTAATCCTACATCGATATACATATCATCTATTTTTATTGATTTATCGGATTCAGATTTACTTAATAAATGTGGTGGCTTTGAACCAATAACTCCGATTATATCACGTTTAGAATGTACTATTACCTCTTGAGATGGTAATGTTCTTTGGTCGAAACCACCAACAGTCGTGAATTTGATAAATCCATTCTTATCTATATCCTTTACTAAAAGTCCAATTTCATCCATATGTGCTGCTAACATAACTTTATATTTGCTACCTGTTCCTTTTTTTACACAAATTAAATTTCCAAAGCGATCTTCTTTAATATCATCAGATATATTTTGAAAGTTTTCTTTGATAAGATTTGAAACTGTGCTTTCATATCCTGATATTCCAAAACTTTCTGTTAAGACTTTCAAAAAATTTTTATAGTTCATTTTTTACCTCCTCCCACATAAACATATTATATAGCAAATTTCAATATGAATCTATTTATTTTTCAATTTTTTATAGAAAAAAGTTTTTACTGGCTCGAAATTATACTTATATGGGAATATTATCTGCTCAGTGCTGCCAACAAAGAAAACACCTTCGTCTGAAAGACTTAAATTGATCTTTTTATAAATATCATCCTTTGCTTTATCATTAAAATAAATTAATACATTTCTACAGATAATTAAGTCAAAGTTTTCGGGGTATTTATCAATTAGCAAATCATGTTTTTTAAAATTAATATTTTTTCTTAATTCCTCAGAAATTATATATGTATTTTCACCGTGTTTAGAAAAATACTTATAAAAATATTCTTTCGGAATTTTCTCAACACTCTTCTTATTATATATACCCTTTTTTGCTTTTTCAAGAACGCTTTCATCTATATCCGTAGCTAAAATAAATACTTGACTTAAATCAATAAATTCAGATAATATCATTGCTAAGCTGTATGGCTCCTCACCTGTTGAGCATGCAGCGCTCCAGATTCTCATGTTCTTTTTAATAAGTTTAGGCAAAATCTCCAATTTAAGTATATTCCATTGTTCTATATTTCTAAAAAACTCTGTAACATTTATGGTGATATATTTTAAAAATTCATTATATAATCTCTTATCGATAGTTAATTTATAAAAAAATTCATCATAATTTTTACAATTGTTACTTGCTATTAACGAATCTATCCTTCTTTTCATTTGCTTTTCCTTATATAAGGATAGATCTATTCCTGTCAATTTATAAATTTTTATTATAAATTCATCGTAATTCGTAATTTGTTCACCTCCATATTTATACATCAAGATTAAAAAAAGTGGCTAAACTTAGCCACTTAAATGATGTAAAGGGGGTCTCAATGTATTTGTGAGGTTCATTAATATTATTGACCTAACAAATATTAAATATACATAAATACATTTAATATTTACATATTAACTACTTTTACAGGCTGCTCAAATACCCCTCTTTTTACTTCTGTAGCAGTCATGTTCTTAGCTTTTAACATCTTCGTCAGATAATTACATGCATTCCATGGATTAACATTATTCCCACAGGTAAAAACATCTACGGCTGCATAGCCCAATTCCGGCCAAGTATGAATAGTTATATGTGATTCGGAAATAACTACAACACCACTAACGCCCTGGGGGCTGAATTTATGGAAAGCAACTTCACGAACCTCGGCACCTGCTTCTATAGCTGCTTTTACCATTATGTCTTCTATTAATTCACAATCATCAAGAACATTTTCATCGCAACCATAAATTTCTGCCAAAATATGACGTCCCAAAGCATTCATTCTATAATCTTGCCTCCTCGTTTTTTAAAGTACGGATATTCAATAAAATAAATTTTATCAGATTTTTGACTTTTGTCAAGGTATTTCACATGACACTAAAAAATTATTCAATTCTGTCTTTTATTGATACATTTAACTCTTCACTTTTTAATTCATATACTTCGTTGTTTTTATCAACTTCTTTTAAACTTATTTTTTTGTTATCATAGTCAACATCTAATATTTCTACTATTATTTCAGTACCTTCACTATATTCTTTTATCTTTCTTATTAAGTTGGATTTGTGTAATAAACCTTCAATTCCTGGTTCAATTTCAACAAAAACACCAAATGTAGTGATACTTACAATCTTCCCTTTAATTATGTCGCCTATCTTATATTTTCCACTAATAATAGACCATGGCTCTGGTATAAGGTTTCTTAGACTCAATGTTATTCTATCTTTATCCTTGTCTACATTAACGACGTATACATTCACCATATCCCCTACTTTTAGTACTTCACTGATGTCTTTAATTCTTCCCCATGATATTTCGCTTATTGGTATTAATCCATCAACACCACCTACGTCTATAAATGCGCCGAATTTAGTAATGTTTTTTACAGTTCCTTCAATTATCTGTCCTTCCTTAATTTGACTAAACAAGTCTTCTTTCTTTCTCATGTTTTCTTCTTCTAATACTGCTTTTTGTGATGCCACTAATTTTTTATGTGGTATATGTTCTATAATCTTTACTCTGACATCCTTCCCTACATAATCATTTAAATCTTTTATATATTGTACGTCGAGCAAAGATGCGGGTATAAAAGCTTTAACACCCAATACATCGGCAATAACTCCGCCTTTAACAACTTCTATTACTTTACCGTTTATTATATAGCCATTTTTATATGCAGCATCAAGCTTTTCATTTGCCATTTCGATATCTGCTTTAACTTTTGATGCTACGACATTGCCATTTTCATCTTCTCTTTTAATTATATACAAATCAATTTCATCGCCTTCTTTGAAGCTATTGTAAATATTAATATTCGGATCCAGAGACAATTGATCTTTAGATATATAAGCGTCAGATTTATATCCTATGTCTGCTATTACACCATCATCTAATAATTTTATGATTTTACCTTTAACAATATCACCCGAATGAATTAAATTAAAATTATATTCATCCATAAAATTACTCATTACTATCTTCCTTTCTTGTTCCCATAATTTTTTTTATTACTTCTTCTATCAGATAATCAGGTGTTGAAGCACCTGCAGTAATACCGACAATATCAACATCTCTAAATGTATTTATGTCTATCTCACCAGCGCTTTCTATTTGAATTGTATTCTTACAATTACTTTCGCATATTTTTTTTAATTTTTGAGTATTTGAGCTATTTTTCCCACCAATCACTATCATTATATCAACTTCTTTTGATAGTTCTTCAGCTGATTTTTGTCTTTTATGTGTCGCATCACAAATGGTATTAAACGATATCAGTTCATCAACTTTTTTATTTAATATATCTAAAATATCATCCCACATCTCCTGGGTGATTGTTGTTTGTGCAACAACACAAGCTTTATTTAAATGCGGCAATATTTTTGCATCATCAACTGACTTAACTACAAATGCGGAATCATTACACCACCCATTGACACCAATAACTTCCGGATGATTTTTATCACCAATTATAATAATACAATACCCCTTTTTATAATACCCATTGACTATCTTTTGAACTCTTTTAACAAATGGACATGTCATATCTATCAATTCAATCTTTTTTTCCTTCAAATTATTATATATTTTTTCAGATATTCCATGGGTCCTTATGATAATTCTATCATTTTTAGTCAAATTCTCAATTTTTTTTATACTTTTAATACCTTTACCTTCTAGATCGCTTACAACTTGGGGATTGTGTATTAAATCACCATATGTGTAAGTGTTTTTACCGTCCTTGTTATTTAATTGATCATAAGCTTTTTCAACAGCCCTTTTTACGCCAAAACAAAATCCAGCATTATTTGCAACTAAAATTTTCATTATTGCCTCCTAAATCAATTTTGAGATTTCCATCATAATTTTCTCACCTATATTTGTCATATCCTGTGATGTTAGATGTGAACTTTTATATTCATAAAAATAAATTGGTTTACCTATCTTTATTGTTATTTTTGAAAATAATCTATAATTCGACTTAATCCCAACAGGCAAAACAGGAGCTGAACCTTTAACTGAAAGAAGTGATACACCAGGTTCCGCTTTTTGTAATTTACCCGTTTTACTTCTAGTACCCTCAGGAAATATACCAATAGCATGTCCTTTTTTTAGATGCTTTAATGCTGTTTTTATAGCAGTTAAATCTGAAGTTCCTCTTTTTACAGGAAATGCACCTAACCCCTTACTCAATATAAAACTAAATAGAGGATTTTTAAAAAGTTCAACTTTTGCCATAAAGTATATTCTTCTATTGAATAAAGCCCCGATTATAGGTGGGTCAAGAAAGCTTATGTGATTAGGACATATTATTAAAGGACCAGATTTAGGAACATTCTCATATCCCTCGATATGAATTCTAAAAATTATTCTTATAATAAATAATACAATGTATTTCGCTAAATAATAGAACATCACTTTTCCCCCTTTTACTTTTTAGCGATAATACCGTATAATTTATCGACAACTTCATCAATTGACATATATGATGTATCTATTACTATCGCATCTTCAGATATTTTTAATGGTGCAACATCTCGCTCCATATCAATTTTATCTCTTCTTTTAATGTCACATAATATATCTTCAAATTTTACATCAATATTCTTTTCTTTCAACTCATCATAACGACGTTTTGCTCTTATTTCGTCACTTGCTGTTAAATAAAATTTAAACTGGGCATCGGGCATGACAACTGTCGTTATGTCTCTGCCATCCATAATAACATTACTAGTTTGTGACATACTTTTTTGTAGCTGCACCATTATGTCTCTTACTTCAGGAATTTTTGATATAAGTGATACCTTTTCAGTAACATCTTGATTGCGTATCATATCTGTAACATTTATATTATTCAAAAAAATTTTATCGCCTTTTAATTTTAGATCACATTTCTTCGCTAAATCAATGATTTTATCCTTATCATTTATATCGATGCAATCTTTCAAAATTTTATATGTTAAGGCCCTGTACATTGCACCTGTATCTATATATGTAAACCTAAGTTTTTCAGCAAGCTTTTTTGCAACGGTACTTTTGCCAGCGCCAGCCGGACCATCTATGGCCACTTTTATTGTCATATCTTCACCACCTTATGCTATATCAGGCCGCAATGATTTTGCATCTTTTAAATATACATGTTTAACCATTTTTTCTTTGTCACAATCAACCAACACCATAACCCTAATACATTTTTTTAAACTCCCATTAACATCCATTTCCTGAAAACACATCATTGGAACATTTGTAATGCCATAATATCTTAAAGCCTCAGCAGGATACGCACTGTTTAAGTCTTTTGTTGCGCTAAATATTATTGATATAACGTCCGTCAAATCAATTGCATTATTGTTAAAAATTTCTTTTATAAGGTATATAGTATCTCTAAAGATGTCCTCTTTTGTATTTTCAGTAGTAATCGCACCTCTTATTGCTTTAATAAGACATTCTCCTTTCAGTAACTCTTTTAAACTATTATATAGTAAAATTATTATTATAACAATATCATTTTAGTTTAACTCGTCCTACTATTTCTATATTACCATTTACTTTTATTACAGCAGTTTTCTGTGGTTCTATTACATTATCACTTGTATCAGATACTTTCACGTATAAATTTTGTTTATATTTTGTTCCATCAATTTCTATCAGCTCATCCGATTTAACTATTATATCTACAGATCTGTTTTTAAAATTATACTTAGGATCGCCGTTAACGAGCACATAAGCATCTTGTGCTCTATCCTTGCCAACGAGCTCGAGCCTTACTGTTCCCTTTTTCGATAAATATGTATTGATATTTATACCTTCTATTTTCTCCGTTGAATTTAGAAAAACCCTTATATTGTCATTTAGCATTGACACTTGTAAAATGATCATAACAAAAAAGCCAGCAACTACAAATAAACCTACAATGTTTTCGAAACTTATGTAAAATACAGTACTTGATTTTTTAACTCTCTTTCCCATAATTATCCTCCTTATGCATTCTTATATATTTTATGCATAAAATTAAAAAAAATGCGAAAGGAGTATTTAGGAGTTGAGACCTGCTAAATATCCTGTTGAAAAAGCTATTTGGAGATTAAACCCGCCTGTTAAGGCATCAACATCAATAATCTCGCCGGAAAAAAATAGTCCCTTTATTAATTTTGATTCCATTGTTTTCGGATTTATTTCTTTTGTGCTTACACCACCTGAAGTTATAATGGCTTCTTTTATTGGCCTTGTCGATCTTATGTGAAGTGTAAATTCTTTTAACAAACGTATTAGATTATTTCTTTCAGATTTTGTAACTTCAGACGTCTTTTTATCTGGACTTATTCCACTCATTTTGATAATATGTGGGATCATAGACTGTGGCAATAAGTCATTTAGAGAGTTTTTAAACTCTTTCTTCGAGTATTTTGTAAAATCCCTCAACATTCTATCATCGAGTTTTTCAAAACTTAAGGCAGGCTTTAAATCAATTTTAATTATGATACTTTTGTCAATATAATCCTTAATAAAACTACTAAGTGTTAATATAACAGGTCCAGATATACCAAAGTGTGTAAACATCATTTCTCCGAATTCTTCTTTTATTAATTTATTATTGATATATGCCCCAGCATTTATATTCTTAAGCGATAAACCCATCATACTGCTGACATCTTCTTCGGTAACAAGTGGTACCAATGATGGTTTTAATTCAATTATTGTATGACCTAATTTCTTTGCTAAATCATATCCATCTCCTGTAGATCCTGTTAAAGGATATGATAAACCTCCTGTTGACAGGATTATGCTATCGCAATATTTTTTTTCACCGTTGACTACTATTCCGATCACATTTTTGCCATCAGATAAAATTTCGGTAACTCTCGAATTATAATATATATTTACATTATTTTGTCTTAGCATTTTTATAAAAAAATTCAAAACATCATTTGACTTGTCTGAAGCAGGAAAAACCCTACCGCCTCTTTCAACTTTTGTATTTAAACCATTCTTATTAAGAAAATTAATTAGGTCTGTATTAGAAAATTTATTAAATGCACTATAGAGAAATTTACCATTTCTCGGTGTATTATCGACAAATTCTTTTATAGAAGCTACATTAGTTATATTACATCTACCTTTACCTGTAATCAATAGTTTTTTTCCGGGTATATCATTTCTTTCAAATATACAAACTTCGTTTCCTATGCTGGAACTAGCTAAAGCTGCCATCATTCCAGCTGGGCCACAGCCGATAACAAAAACTTTTTTCAATTATTTTCGCTCCTTAAATGGCATGTATCATTTAATAACACTAAAACCGCATTACCATCATCTTTTATGTCTACTATATTTAATGCAGTATTATCCTGTCTTATTTTAGGATAATAGCTTAAATCTAAACCTAATAATCCCAAAATAAGCGATTTTATGGAAGTACCGTGTGAGACAATTAATATATTTTTATTTTTGTATTTTTCTATTAATTTATACGTACCATTCAATATTCTATTTTGGACATCTTTTAGTGTTTCAGCACCTTCAATTATGGCTTTTACAGGATTTGTTCTCCATAGGTCATAAATGTCTTTATAAAGATTTTGTATTTCATTTACTGTTAGTCCTTCCCACACGCCAAATGCTATTTCCCTTAATTCTGGTAGTTTCTTTACATCTAAATTTAATTCATTTGCTATTATAGATGCTGTCAAATAAGCTCTTTTTAAATCACTTGAATAAATTGCGTCTATCTTCTCTGTTCTTAATCTTTTTGATAGCATTCGAGCTTGCATTAATCCCATTTCAGTTAATTCTATATCGCTTGAACCCTGTATCTTGTTTAAGGCATTCCAAGTGCTTTCACCATGTCTTACTATATATAAACGTGTTGGCATATAAATCCCCCATTTAGTATTATATATTATATATCTTTGAAAAAACATTAAATTTTCATTGACTTATTTATTTTAACACATAAAAAAATGCCTTCAATAAAGGCATTTTTTTCATATCCAGCCTCTCATTTTCATTGCCTCATAAATTGAAACATATGAAGCAGACCTCATATTAATTTTATATTCTTTAGATATTTCAAATGCATTTGGCATCAATTGCTTTTGTTCTATCTCCACACCTAAAAGACCACAACCATGCTATTGTAAGAGGATTTAAACACTCTTCAGTCAAAATTATACCACCTTAAATTTTTAAACTGTTTTAGATAAGTAGATACCATATTCATCCCAAATACTCTCTAATTTTTCAAATGTATCGGTTATTTTTTCCTTTTCTTTTATACCGACAGATACAATAAGCGCATTTACTAAACTTAATGGTGCAACTAATGAATCAACAAATGATGCCATATTGCTCTTTGATAGTAACACTTCATCTGCAACAGTTGTAAGTGGTGATATTAAACTATCTGTTATTGTTACTATTTTAGCCTTTTGTGATTTAGCATATTTCAGTACCTCAATTGTTCTTTTTGAATATCTTGGAAAGCCTATACCGATAACAAGGTCATCCGAACTAACCCTGAGCATTTGCTCAAAAACATCAGAAATACCAGGTTTTACTACTGTCACATTTTCAAGTATTAAATTTAAATAAAAGCCTAAATATTCAGCTATTGCTGTAGAACTTCTAAAACCTATTATATAGATTTTTTTAGCTTGGAATATGCTATCTACAACTTTCTTAAATGAGTTTTTATCTAATTCTTCTATTGTTTCTCTTATATTTTCTATGTCAGATTTAAGTACATTATTTAATATAGATATTTCATCTGTTTCATCTGTCATTTCAAGTCTTTGTACAGTTGTTAGCTTATTTTTTATTAACTCCTGCAACGCACTTTGAAGTTCTGGATAGCCGTCATAACCTAGTGTATTAGCAAATCTAACGACTGTTGATTCACTAATGTTTATACTACTTCCTAGTTTTGCCGCAGTCATAAAAGCAGCCTTATCATAGTGATTTATTATATACTCTGCTATAATCTTTTGACTTTTACTTAATTGCGTATAATTATCTTGTATTCTCTTTATAAGATCTTCCGTTTTATCCATTTTATCCATCGTTTAAATCCTTTCTTTATCTTTTATTAATTTATAACCTTCATTAAGAGCATTTTCATTTAATTCCTCTGTACCTGCTGGAACCCTCTCAAGTACAGCCCTTAAAAGAGATTTCTTAGAAACTACATTTGTTAATTCTGCTATAACGCCAAGTGATACTATATTAGCGACAAATGCTCTTCCAAGGATTTTTTGTGCTGTTTCTATTATAGGTAAAGAATAAATAATATTAGTTTCATCAGCATGTTTGAATATTGAATTATCTATGATTATGATACCATTATTTTTTAAATCCTTTCTATATTTGTCATATGCTTTTTGAGATAATGAAAGCAATATATCAGGGTTTAGTACTTTTGGATATTTTATTGAATTATTGCTAATTATTACTTCAGATTTACTTGCACCTCCTCTCGCTTCAGGGCCATAAGATTGGGTCTGAATACAATTTTTTCCGTCTAACATTGCAGCTTCAGCTAAAATTATTCCAGCAAGTATCAAACCTTGCCCACCATAACCTCCTAACCTCAATTCTATTTTATCTTTCATTTATAATTCACCTTCAAACTGTTTATTAATTCTTGGTAGTTGTCTGTAAACTCTGGTTCATTTATATTTAAAAATTCCCCTATAATAAATTTATCTGAAAGTTCCCTTTTTGACATTTTATTCGCCTGATTAATTGTTATAGCATGTTCTTTTTGCCACTCTAACATTTTTCGAGCATCGCCTTTTTTATTTTTTCTTCCATAATATGTCGGACAAATACTAATAGCTTCAACAAAAGAAAATCCCTTATGAAGGATTCCATTTTCAATCAGTTTAACTAACTGCAAAGTATGGTAAGCTGTACCTCTTGCAACATATGTTGCACCTGCAGCTATTGCAAGCTTACACATATCAAAATCTCTGTCTAAATTTCCGTATGGTGCGGTTGTTGCCCTATCCATTGTAGGTGTAGTTGGAGAATATTGACCACCTGTCATACCATATATGCTATTATTAAACATAATTGTAGTTAAATCTATGTTTCTTCTGCACGCATGTATGAAATGATTTCCACCTATAGCAGCACAGTCACCATCACCTGTTATAACAATGACTGTAAGTTCTGGATTTGCTACTTTTATACCAGTCGCGAATGCTAATGCCCTTCCGTGTGTAGTATGAAGTGTGTCAAAATTTAAATATCCTGATGCCCTTGAGGAACAACCTATTCCAGAAACTATACAAACCTTATCTTGGTTTAATTTTAAGTTGTCTATTGCTCTAATAATTGCAGATGTTATAATGCCATTACTACAACCCGGGCACCATATATTTGGCAATGTGTCTATTCTATAATACTTTTCAATAAGTTTAGATGCCATTACAAAGACTCCTTTATGCTATCCACGATAAATTGTGGAGTAAAATATTCACCATTAACCTTATTAATCTTGTTTATCTTTACATCTTTATTAACCAGTCTATCAATTTCTAAGAATAATTGGCCTGAATTCATTTCCACAACAAAAATGTATCTAAATTTATTGCATATTTCTTTAAAGCTTTTATCTGGAAATGGCCAAATAGTTATTGGTCTAAATAAAGATGCGTTTATGCCATTCATTTTTAGAATATCTATTGCTTCTTCACAAGCTCTTGCGGATGAACCGAAAGATACTATAAGAATATCACTATTTTCTATATTTTTTATTTCATATAAGCATATATCATCTTTATTATTTTCTATCTTTCCAATTAACCTTGACATAAGTTTCTCAGTTACATCTGTACTATTTGTTGGAAATCCCCTTTCATCATGTGAAAGCCCTGTCACATGAAATCTATATCCATTGCCAAAGGGTGCAAGTGGAACCACACCATCAAGTATATTTCTATATGGTAAATAGTCTTTTTTATCTGGTATTTCTCTTTTATATATAAAAATATCTTTATCCTCTTCTATATGTACTTTTTCTCTAAGATGTCCTATAACTTCATCCATTAATAAAATTACTGGAGTTCTGTATTTTTCAGATAAGTTGAAGGCCTTTATTGTAACTTCATAAGCTTCTCTTACAGATGACGGTGATAGAACAATTATAGGATGATCTCCATGGGTACCCCATCTCGATTGCATAACATCACCTTGTGATGGCGATGTAGGCATTCCTGTACTTGGTCCGCTCCTTTGTACATCGACAATAACGCAAGGTATTTCAGCCATTGATGCAAAACCGATATTTTCCTGTTTTAGAGAAAATCCCGGACCTGACGTTGCTGTCATTGCCTTGATTCCAGTAAGTGAGGCTCCTATTACGGCAGCCATACTTCCTAATTCATCTTCCATCTGTATAAACTTACCACCTATTAATGGTAGCTTTTCGGCACATAATTCGGCAATTTCAGTTGAAGGCGTTATAGGATACCCAGCATAAAATTTTAAACCCGCTTTTATGGCACCATTGACAACTGCTTCATTTCCTTGCATCAATTTTAACGCCATCATCCATCACCTCTAAGTATATTGCGTAATCAGGACATCTTAATTCACATAAACCACATGCTGTACATTTTAAAGGATTGATTAATAAAACTTTATCGTTTTTTATCTCAAGAACTTTGGCAGGGCAAAATTCAACACATATCCCACACCCTTTACACCAATCACTATTGATTACAAGCTTTTTATTTTTATTCAATATATCACCTTCCATTATTATTTCTATATATATTATTCGATACACATTTTAAAAATCCTGCTAAAAATGAATAAAAAATATCATGAATCTTTATGACACAAATCTTGCATCATAATACAATTTTAAATGCTGATATCCCAATTTTTTAAAGTCTCAATTAAGTCATATCTAGTTAAATCAAAATGAATTGGCGTTATTGAAATATAACCATTTTTAACAGATATAATATCACTACCTTCATTATTTACATCTTGTGATATTTTACCAGCAAGCCAGTAATATTCTTTACCACGTGGATCTACTCTTTTTGTAAAATTTTCTACGTAGCTTCTTCTCCCAAGGGTCGTTATTTTTACTCCCTTATATTTTATATTCATTTTTGGTATATTTACATTCAGAAGTGTGTTTTCAGGTAAACCATTATATATTATATTATCTATAAGATTTTCTATAAAAGAAAAAATAAAATTATTTAAATCTGCACCAGCTTCTAAAGATACCGCAATAGAAGGATAATCATTAATTGCTCCTTCTATTGCCGCAGAAACCGTCCCAGAATAAAGTATATCCGTTCCAAGATTAAATCCATCATTTATTCCAGATATAATTATACCAGGTTTTTCCTTTGATACTACATCTATTCCTAATTTTACACAATCAGATGGTGTTCCATTTACATGGTAAACTTCTAAATTATTTTCTTTTATAATATTTTTAAGTCTTAATGGTTTATGCAATGTAATGGCATGTCCGACAGCGCTTCTTTCTCTATCAGGTGCCACTACTATAACTTTATAATTTTCTTTTAATCTTGACGCTAATTTGTTAATACCTGGTGCAAGTACTCCATCATCATTTGTTAGCAATATATTCATATATATCCTCCCAAAATATTCTCATCTATATTTTGAATAATTAATTTGATTTTAATATAAAATTTATATATAAGCAAGGAGTGATAGTGTGATACAAATTGACGATGCGGGTAGTGGAAGCTTAGTAGGAGGTACCTGCATTGGTATTATTAGAATTGAAACAGATGAATATCATTATGATATAATTCCACTTGACTATTATACAGAAGAAAAATTTAATAAAAAACAGTATTTAAATAAAGCTACTGAAATTGCTATTAGGTTTTTAAAAGAAATGAAGGTTGACAAAAGTGAAGAGATAAACGTATGTAGAGGATATATGTTTGACAATTTAAGGGAATACCTAAAAACCAATGGTTATAATTATAAAAGTGTGAAGATACTAAATCCTCTCCAAGATAAAATAGAAAAATCGTTTGAAAAATATGCATTATCATTAGGATTGCCAAAAAGATTTTTATGTTATACAAAATATCCATTTCATTTTCACAAATTATTAAGGTGGGTATACGCTGATTATGATAACAGATATAAATTATGCAAAACTGGTTGGAAAAGTTTTATAAAATATAGTTCACTTAAAATTGAAGAATCTTATTCTATACTTGATAAGGAGAAAAATTATTGTTGTCCAAGATGCGGAAAAAAGATAGATTTAGGACCAGTTAAAGTAATTAAATTTATAAGCAATCATTTGAATACTATTTATTTGCATGTAAATTGTTAAGATACCGTGTAACCCACGGTATCTTGACTTGTATATAATTTTCTTATTTAATTAGGATCAACGGGTGGGCAATTTGATGGTATACATATCTGTTGTCCTGGATAAATTAAATTTGGATTGGGAATGTGTGGATTTGCTTTAATGAGGCATTCAAGTGGTATACCATACATATTGGCGATAGTCCACATTGAATCACCAGGTTTTACTATATATATTGTCTTACATCGACTAACTGGCGGACAAAATGCTGGTATGCAAATTTGTTGTCCTGGGTAAATTAGATTTGGATTAGGTATTTGTGGATTCGCTTTAATAAGACAATCAAGTGGTATGCCAAACATATAGGCTATAGTCCACATTGAATCACCAGGTTTTACTATATATATTGTTCTACATTGTACTGGGTAGCATTGTGAGTCATACATTACAAAAACCCCCTTTCAGTTTTCTATTACATGTTATGAATAATATAAAATTATGTTACAATAGGAATGATTTTTGTTTATTGAAAATTTGATATAAAAAATACTATAGATATTTGAATCTATAGTATCTTTTAAAATTAAACTGGATATGTTTCATCATCCATATTCACAAGGCTAGAATCAATTTTATATTTTTTAGCTCTTCTATATTCGAAAAACTTTATTGCGACCTGTGGAAATAGTGCGTATGATAGTACATCCTCTTCCTGCTCATAATACTCTTTCATTTCATTTCTTATATTTTCGAGCTGAGGTGTTAATAAATTTGCTGGCCTTTCAATAATAACATCTTCGTCTCCAATAATCATTTTTCGTATCTTATCGGAAATCGGCGCAGGTGGTTTACCATAAAGCCCTTTAACATAATCTTTTATCTCTTTAGGAACTATTTTGTACTTTTCACCTGTTATGACATTTAAGACCGCTTGAGTTCCAACCATTTGACTCATTGGTGTAACTAGAGGAGGATATCCTAAATCTTCTCTAACACATGGAACTTCTTTTAATACTTCATTATATTTATATAAGGCATTCTGTTGTTTTAATTGTGATATTAAATTTGACAACATACCACCTGGAATTTGATAGTGTAGTACGTCAGTATCGACACCCATAAGCAATGACAAATCATTCCCTTTTGTATGATTAGATTTTACTTTCTTAAAGTAATCCGCTATTTCAGATAGCAAGCGAAGGTCTAGCTCTGTGTCATATTCAGTATTTTGTAAAACAGCCACTATGGTTTCAGTAGCTGGTTGAGAAGTTCCCAATGCTAATGGAGAAATGGCTGTGTCTACTACGTCAACACCTGCTTCGATAGCTTTTAAATATGTCATAGCTGCCATTCCAGCAGTATAGTGACTATGCAATTGTAATGGGATATGTATTGTACTTTTAAGTGCTTTTACCAAATCGTAAGCAGTGTATGGGGTTAAAATGCCTGACATATCCTTTATGCATATTGAATCAGCACCCATATCTTGAAATGACTTAGCGACTTTTAAATAATGTTCAATGTTATGTACTGGACTTATTGTATATACAATAGCAGCTTGCGCATGTGCACCAGCCTTCTTTGTAGCTTTTATAGCTGTTTCAAGATTTCTAACATCGTTTAATGCATCAAATATCCTAATAATATCGACTCCATTTTCAACCGATTTCATCACAAATTCTGTAACTACGTCATCGGGATAATGTTTATACCCTAATATATTTTGACCCCTTAAAAGCATTTGTATCGGTGTTTTTTTTATTACCTTTTTTAGCGCTCTTAATCTTTCCCAAGGATCTTCATCGAGAAACCTCATACATGCGTCAAAAGTAGCTCCACCCCATGCTTCAAGTGAATAATATCCAACTTCATCAAGCTTTTCAGCGATTGGTAGCATTTCGTCTGTTGTCATCCTTGTTGCGAGAAGTGATTGATGTGCGTCTCTTAATACGGTTTCAGTTATTTTTATTTTAGACATAAAAAATTCCTCCTCATTATATATTATACTATTATTGTAATAAAAATAAAGACCACAATGTGGTCTTTATAAGAATGATAAAATTGATTCACGAATCAATTTCGCAGCAAGAATTGAAGTTATACCTGAATGGTCGTAATCTGGTGATACTTCTACTAAGTCCATGCCAACTACATTAAAATCCTTTAAAATATGTATTGCCTCAAGTGCTTCTTTTGAAGTTATACCGCCGGGTTCAGGTGTACCCGTACCAGGTGCAAATGCAGGATCCAAGACATCTATATCCCACGTAATGTAAATAGGATTATATTTAATACCACCAACTATTGTTTTTAAAGGTTCAACAACATCAAACAAAAACATATTTGTATTCTTCCCTGAAAATTCATATTCTTCTTTTATGCCTGAGCGTATACCAAAATGATATATATTTTTATTATTGACAAATTCAGTAGCTTTTCTTAAAACTGTAGCATGAGAATTTTCTTCTCCAAAAAACTTAGTTCTCAAGTCTGTATGTGCATCAAAATGTAGTACAACTAAATCATCACCATATTTTTTGTATACTTCTTTTATAATAGGTGCACTAATAAGATGTTCTCCACCTAAAAATAAAGGCTTTTTCCCATCTTCGACTATTTCTTGTGTCGCTTTGCCTATTATCTCAAGACTTTTTTCAACATTTCCATATGGCAATGTTAAGTCGCCAAAATCATAATATTTCTTGTCTCTTAGGTTTCTGTCTACATAAACGCTGTATTCTTCTAAACCTAAGGATGCAGCTCTTATTGCCTGTGGTCCAAAACGCGTGCCTGGTTTAAAACTAACAGTATAATCCATTGGTGCTCCAACAATAACTATTTCTGATTCATTGTAGTCATTTAAGCTGCTCAAATATTTACTGCTATTTGTATAATTGTCTTTTATAACCAATTATCTATGCCTCCTCAAATATATCTTTTATAAATTTAGGCAAAACAAAACAAGATTTGTGTATTTCAGGCGTATAGTATTTTGTGTTAATTTTAGGTATCATATTCACGTCAATTGCTTCAGGGTCATATTTCTTAGAACCCATTGTAAATGTCCAAAGACTTCCGGGATATGTAGGAATTGTACAAATATATGGTTTTACAATTGGGTATATCTCTTTGAACATTTTGCTTAATTTATTTATCAATTTTCCATATATAAATGGTGATTCTGTCTGTGCAACTATTATTCCATCTTCTTTTAGGCATTCATAAACAGATTTATAAAAATCTATTGTAAATAGTCCTACCGCAGGCCCAATTGGATCGGTGGAATCAACAATAACAACATCAAATTCATTTTTATGTTCTTCTACATACTTTATACCATCACCAATCATAATTTCTACTTTTTCATCATCTAAACCATAACTGATAGATGGCAGATATTTCTTAGAATTTTCGACAACTCTCTCATCAATCTCTGCAAGAACTATTCTTTCTACTGTTTTATGTTTCAATATTTCTTTTATAGCACCACCGTCGCCACCTCCAACGATAAGTACACTTTTAGGATTTTTGTGTGTAAAAAGTGGAACGTGTACTATCATCTCATGATAAACAAATTCGTCATTTTCCGTCGTTTGTAATATTCCATCAAGAACAAGTGTCTTTCCGTAATATTCTGTATCGATTATAGCAAGTTCTTGATAATCTGTTTTTTCAGTATTTAATGTTTTTTTAATTTTAAGCGAGTAATTAATATACTCATTATGATGTTCTGTAAACCATAGTTCCATAAAAATTCCTCCTTATTTTTTAAATAGTTCATTTAAATCAACTAATAAACCATTATCAGTTATTTCAAAACCATTTGAAATATAAAAATCATCATGCGCAGAAAAATCAACATTTGCTTTTTTAATACCGAAATTATATAAATTATTCAATATGACTCTAAGGAGCATTGTCCCATAGCCTTTATTTCTATACTCGGGTAATACTGCATGACCTGTTATTATTGCTGTGTCATTTTTTATATTGACAGATATATAACCAAATGGTTTATCATCTATTGCTGTCATAAAAATATTTTTGTTAACGTCGCAAGGAAATGGAATATTATAAATGTTAGCTATGTTTTTTATATATTCTAAATCTTTGATAGATGCAAATTCTATTTTAAACATAATATACCTCACTGTATTCATAGGTTTTTAAGATATTCAATTTCCTCGGTTTTTAGATACCTCCAATTACCAATCCCAAGTTTACCAAGTTTTAAATCACCTATTTTTATACGTTTTAATGTTATAACTGGATGGCCAATTGCATCACACATTTTTCTTATTTGCCTATTTCGACCTTCATGTATAATAATTTTCACGATTGCGTTATTATCTTCTACCTTCAAAATATCTATTTCGGCTTTTGAGGTAAGTCGATTGTCAATAATCAATCCACTCCGAAATCTTTTAAGTTTATTTGCATCAGGGATATCTTTTATTTTAGCTATATATGTCTTACTGACCTCATGTTTTGGATGTGTTAATCTATATGTAAGTTCTCCATCATTTGTTAACAAAAGAAGCCCCGATGTACTATAATCTAGCCGTCCTACCGGATATATCCTTTCTTTAATATTTATCAAATCGATGACAGACGGCCGTTTAAATTGGTCTCTTACAGTTGTTACATAACCTATCGGTTTGTTTAACATAATATAAATATTCTTTTCTATCTTTTTTACTATTTTATTATTATATTCTACAATGTCTTTATCAGGATTTACTTTAAACCCAAGGTTTTTAATAATTAATCCATTAACTTTTACTAGACCAGCCAATATTAATTGTTCACATTTTCTACGGGATGCAATACCACATTCCGCTAAGTATTTTTGCAATCTTTCCATACTAATCTACACCTATTACAATAATTTATATATTTTATTATAACCCATATTTTATAATATAACATCATTTGATTGTGAAGGCAATATTAGAAGAAAAGCGAGCCTATTTTTAGCTCGCTTACACAAGTTTTTCTTCATAGATTCCTATTAAGTTATCTCTCAATATTCTATCTTTAATAAGGTCGGTGTCCGTAGTATATAATCCTAATGCTTTCATTCTATCAAAATATCCTCCACCTGCAAATGTATATCTATTCTTTAATCCCTCCTTAGTCTCAATACATTCATTTTCATATGCAATAAGGTCACCAGATGCTATATTTCTTGGCAATTCAAGCAATGGCATTCCGAGTGCTAACCTTACACTATTATGTCCAGCAAGGCATCCTGTCGTCATAGCTTCTGTATGGCCTGTAAAGAGTCCCGATTTTTCTCCAGCGCAAAGCAGATTATCTATTCTTTTTACTTTCATTCCGTTATTTCTTGGTGCCATTGATAGATATCTTATAGAATTTGCCTTTCCACCTGAATATGGGTCTTCAAATCTTGCTTTTTCAAGGCCTGGTATTTTTCTCAACTTTTCCAGTGGGTAAAATGGAGTCATTAATTTTGCATGGCCTGTATCAAGCAAAATAACATTATTAGCATATTCAGGTAACGCATATTGTTGACATACTTTTAATTTTAATTTATCCATATTTATATCTTCTTCTGGCACAGGCAAAACAACAACACCATCTTTATTAAGTTTTTCTCTTATTTCATCGCTTAACGAATCTTTATTAAGTTTACATGAACCGCTAAAAGCACCATATACTTCATCAGAGCGCATACCTAATATATCATCAACGCCTGCTCTATAACTTATACTTATTCTTGGGCCAAATGAAGGGCATCTTAATATACACATAGAACAGCCATTGCCATACCTTAAACAATTACCCATAGGTCCTGTTGAGCCTGTAGTTTCAATAAAGACGTCGCCATACTCAATTGTATCATCTGCAAGAAGAATTCCTTTGATTTTACTTTTATTCTCCATCACGACATCTGCAGCCCTTGAAATAAATTTTATTTTTACGCCTTTACTTAAAAGCATATTCCTTATAGCCGGTTCTACTTTTGTTATATCGTATAAATTAGCGTGCTTATGTCCAGGAAAATCTATGTTAGTATGTCTTGCACATTTATCAGTTATATCTATAAGTTCTTGTCCTCCGAGGTATTTTATTTCCTCAGCTGCTGTATATCTGCCATTATTTCTCATAATACCACCGACAAGTCCACAACCTAAAAGCATATCAGTCTTTTCAAGAAGTACTACATCGGCACCAGCCTTTCTGGCAGTCAGTGCTGCCGCACATCCTGCCCATCCACCACCTATAACTACAACTTTAAGCATGTAAAATCCTCCTTTCAATTGCCTTTCTTACATCGAGCTGAACTTTGCAAGATCTTATTTTCTGTCCATCAATCTGTACCTCACAGCTACCGCATATTCCTTCTCCACAGCATATTGTATTATTATTTGATACTGCAAGATATGCATCATTATTAAACATATCTATATAATCAAGGATATTCAAATGTTGTTCATCAGAACCACCGCTATATATTAACTTAATATCATTATCTGCAATCGTATTTTTTAAAAGTTTTTGCCCTTCAATACTCAATAAATCCGTTTCTAGAATATTTAATTTCAAATCAGACAAATTTGAATTGATGAAGTTCTCTCCAATTTTTCCTTTATCAATTATTACAGTAATGTCATTATTATTTTTATGAAGTTTATTAATTACAATAACGCCAGGTGCTTGTGCAATTCCTCTTAAAACAACTAAACATTTAGAGTTTCTAATACCTTTTATATATCTATGCCCCATTAATCCATTCCAATATGGTCCTCGTAAGTATACTTCTCCTTTACATTCATCAATTAAGCGCGTTTTGGGACCGTTGATTTGTATGGCAACCTTTATTATTCCTTTCATTTCATCAGAGTACATAATTGACATTGGAGTATCAAAAAAAGATGGGCTTGAAACTCCCCTCAAAAATACGTATGAGCCAGGTTCATTAAGGTCTCTTGCCATTTTATTTGGTACCGAAAGTGTCAATATCAGTAAACTATCGTTTATTTTTTGTTTATCAATGACATTTGAAAAAATTGTATTTCTTGTTGACTTAGCTTTATTACCTGCCCATACATATTCTTGATATATGCAAACTCCTTTCCAATTGCAATCACAAAATTTTTTCCCCTGTAGTTGCGAACATGTTATACACTCGTTTAACTCAGCTAAATAGCATGGACAATAATCACTACCCGCATCAATGCATTCGAGCCTATTCGCCATTTAATCATCCCCCTTACATAAAAAAGCCTTACATAATCAAAGTATTCTCAAATAAAAAAATAGTTACAAAAAACTCTTAGCAAATTTTGCTAAGAGTTTTCATATTGAAATAAATTTAACCAATTTTTAATTATTGTTTCAAGGTTATACTTATAATCTTTTTCATCAATTGTTTTACCAGAAACTATATCTATGGAACCCATGACGCTGCCATTTAAAACTATACTTGCCCTACCAATTTTTTCTCCTATGCCTACAGGAGCTTTTTTTATTCTCGGTATATCGATATTAACTTTAATATTTAGTACTTCATCATCTGAAACAGGCAATGTAAAATCATCATTATAAAGCAATGGTAGATATTTGCTTTTACCATTTTGAACAATTATAGTTTTAACTATTTGGCCCTTTTTAATTATGTTTAAAGGTTTATATTTTGCAAAAGAATAATCAAGAATATTTTGTGAATCATCCCACATAGGGCCACTATTGAGAACTACAGAAATTAATCTATGCCCATCTCTTGTTGCTGATGAAACAAGGCATCTTCCAGCCTTATTAGTAAATCCTGTTTTAACTCCATCTCCGCCTTCATATTGCCAGAGCATCTTATTTTTATTTCTCAAATATCGCCCATAATCGCGTCCACTCCAAGGTATTGTTTTTTCTTTTGTCGAAACAATTTCAGCAAATTTACTGTAATTATTGAAAGCATACCTTGTAATAAGTGCTAAATCGTAAGCAGTTGTGTAATGGTCTTTTATGCCTATATCAAGACCAGATGGTGTAACAAAATTTGTATTGTATGCACCTATTTCTTTAGCTTTAATGTTCATCATCCGAGCGAAATTTTCTACACTACCACCTATATGTTCTGCTATCGCCGTTGCTGCATCATTTCCCGAATTAAGCATTAGCCCATATAAAAGATTCGACAAAGATATCTTTTCACCTGCTGAAAGCCATATTGACGAACCTCCTACACTTGCAGCTCTTTTGCTTACTGTAACAATATCATTTAAATTTCCGTATTCCAGTGCCAAAAGCAGTGTCATAATTTTTGTAGTACTAGCCATTGGCAATTTTTCGTTAATATTTTTTTCGTATAAAATTCTACCAGAATTTTGATCCATGACAATCGCAGCTTTTGCCGCAACTTGTGGTACCTTTATGTTTTCAGCTTTAATGGTTATAGGGGACATAAGGAAATTAGTTAAAAGTAAATACGTTACTAGCTTTTTCATTTTAGTCCTCCTTAAATGTAAATACCTCACATTATGCCCCGCATTAAATTATTAATCTACATTATTCGTAACAGTTATAGGTGTAGATTTTTTATATGTTTTATTTTTCCCAAATACATTCTGCAGCTCTTCCATTAATTTAGGCGCCAAATCAATTATTCTTTCCACCATAGCATTTTGATTAACAGGTAAAAGTCTAATTTGACCTTGTCCAACCACCATAAAGGCTACGGGTTGCACAGATACTCCTGCACCGCTCCCCCCACCGAAAGGAATTTTCGCTTCTTGATTATCTTGCTGTCCTTGACTTTTATCTTTGTCCTGAGATTTTTGGAATTCTCCTCCGCCAGCAGCGAATCCAAAAGTTACTCTAGAAATCGGTATGATCACCGTCCCGTCTGGTGCTTCTACGGCATCACCTACTATTGTATTTACATCAATCATGTCTTTAAGACTTTCCATTGTTGTTTTCATTAAACCTTCTATCGGATGATCACTCATCCTGATCACCTCCATTTAAAATTCTTTATTAATTTTATACCATTAATTATAATATTACCATATCTAAAATCTAATATGCAATCAAAGCTACTTTCTAACACAGTTTTACCATAATATGGTTTAATACTTATTTGAGGCCTTGCTAAAAATTTAGTATTATAATAAATATGTGTTACCACTGGATATAAAATACCATTGATTAAACCATAAAAAATTGAAGTCAATGCTGCATCATTAAAGCCTTCTGTAATTTCAACATTTAGTTTTCTAAATGTAATTGTCCTTAAAAAATTAATATATGTATTATAAAAATTATCTTTGTTTATATACATTGTGTGTAATATCCTTTTTATATCGTGAAAGCTAAATACTTTATTATTATTTTTTTTATGTATAATCTTAAACAGAGATTTTCTATGTATATTATACTCAATAACTGGTTTCTTATCTTTCATAGTTAAATTTGCAACATCAATTACTAAGTTAAATAATTTAATTCCAAATAAAGTTTTAATAACTATTTCAAGCCTGTCATTTTCATCTACACTTTTATAATACATGTTATACAAACCTATTTTAAAAAAATATAGAACATATACATAAATATCAAATATAAAATTTTTGCCTATACTATTAAATTTGATCTTAATTGTCAATGGTAAAAAATATATCATTATTATAACAAATATAAAAAATGCTATTATGTATAAATAATTCACTAATACACCTTCTTTATTCTATTGTTTTTCATAAATATATAAAAAATACTATGTTACATCATTTAGTGGTGGTAAATCCTTTAAAGAAGGCAAATTAAAATATTTTAGAAAATCATCTGTTGTTGAATATAAAATAGCTCTTCCTGGCCCATTCACTCTACCATTTTCTTTAATTAAGTTGAACTCAAGTAGTGTGTTTAGAGCTTTTTCGCACTTAACACCTCTTATTTTTTCTATATCTATTCTTGTAATTGGTTGATTATATGCTATTATTGAAAGGACTTCGAGTGCAGCCTGTGAAAGTCCCTGTTTTATGTCGAGTCCTAAAGCCTTCTTTATGTAATCTGCATATTTTTCATTTGAACACATTTCAAGAGCATTATTTACCATTATAATATCTATTCCGCGATCATTGTCATTATATAACTTTTTTAATCTCGCATAAGCAGATTTAACATCATCAATAGAAACTCCTAAAACATCACTAAGTGTTTTTAATTTAATTGGACTTCCTGCCGCAAATAAAATCGATTCTACTACACAATCTATATTCATGCTTTCACCTCTGCTGCCTTTTAATAATAATATCGCCAAAAATTTTATTTTGTTCCGCTATAATTTTATTTAATTTTACAAGCTCCAACAAAGCCATAAATGAAACAACTTTTTCTATCTTTTGACAATTTCGTATAAATTCACTAAACTTAATGAAAGGTCGTAAAACTAATTTATCAATAAACTGCTTGATTTTATCTTCTACTGTAAATTTATCTTTTGCATATTTAATCGGCATTATGTTATTATTTAATTTATTAGTTATCTTTAAATATGCACTTTTAAGGTCAGATGCAGTATATTTTAATGACAATGACTTATCTATATACTTTATATCTGGGATTTCTCTAAAAAATCTCATTCCGTATAGATTTAATTTTTTTAACTCATTTGCAAACATTTTATATTTTTTGTACTCCAATAACCTCTCCACGAGCTCTTCTCTTGGATCAGCTTCCTCCATCTCCATCTGTCTACCATCAGCCTGCACTTTTGGCAAAAGCATACTGGACTTAATTTCAAGCAAAGTAGCTGCCATTAATATGAATTCCGTTGTAACATCAAGGTCTAATTCTTGCATAGTATTTAAATATTCCATATATTGATCAAGAACTTTTGCAATAGGAATATCTCTTATATCTATTTCATTTTTCTCAATTAGATGAAACAAAAGGTCGAAAGGACCTTCAAATGTTTCTATCTTTATGTTGTACATTATCCCACCCCAAATGGAATTAAAATAGTCGATATTAATGTGTCGAGACCATACACTAATGGATTCATTATATTGCTAATTACACCAGTAAATAATAACAAAAGCAATGCAATCTGTCCAAATTGTTCATATTGTGAAAATGTATATGCCTGCTTAGGAGGAAGAAGACTCCATAAAACTTTAGAACCGTCAAGTGGTGGTACAGGTATTATGTTAAATACCGCAAAAACTAAATTGTATTTGTATAAGCTATATAAAATAGCACCTAATATAGGAACATTCACGAAAAAATTTAGTAAAATCTTTGTAATTGCTGCTAATAAAACATTTGATAAAGGTCCTGCTAATGACACATAAAGTACACCTTTTCTCCTATCTTTAAAATAATATGGATTTATAGGAACAGGTTTTGCCCAACCAAAATAGATTATAAATAACATCAAAAGTCCTAATGGATCTATATGTGCTAGTGGATTAAGAGTCAACCTACCATTCTGCCTTGGAGTAGGGTCACCTAATTTATCAGCAACAAAACCATGACTATATTCATGAAAACTCATAGCGATTATCAATGCCGGTATTCTTATTAAGTAACTTATAATAAAGTTCATATTGATTCACCTCTTTTTACTTTTTCTACGTATATTTTTAAAAGATTTAATTCATCTTTCTTATCTCTTATTTTACCAGATAACTTGTTATTAAAAATTTTACTGAGAATTATCTTATAAATAGGAGATGGTTTTAGTCCTAATTTCATTATATCATTGCCATCAACTTCAAGCTTTAATAGCATTAATTTTTTTAAATAAATGTCAATAGCTTTTTTAATATCTTCATTTTCCATTATATATAAAGCTTTTAAAATCTCTATTCTCTTGTCTTTAAATATATTGTAGATTAAAATATTATCATTTTTTACTAATTTTAATCTTCCTCTTAATTCTATTAGACAATTTAGTGAGTTGGAAAATTCGCTTTTAAGATTATACCTTTCACATATATAATTTAAGCCTGCTTTGTCAATGTAGTAAAACATCAATATAAATCTATATAACAAAAGATTACCATCATCAATTAAAGTATTTAAACTTCTTGAATTTATCTTAATTTCTTTAAATATTTCTTTATCAATTGAATAAAATTTCATTTTTTCAATGATAGTCTCAGGTTCGTTTTCAAGTAATATCAAATATATTTCATTCATAATTCTATCAGACGATATATTATTAATGTAACCATCAGCAATAGATTGTATCATCAATCTTTCGGTATTTGGCTCTATTTTAAAGTTTAACCTGCCACTATATCTTAAAGCTCTAAATATGCGAGTCGGATCATCAATGAAGCTCATATTATGGACAACTCTAATTACTTTTTTATTTATATCGTCGATACCATTATATAAATCTAATAATTTATTATTTGCTATGTCAAATGCCAACATGTTTATAGTGAAATCCCTTCTTTTTATGTCTTCTGTTATGTCGGCAAACTCTACCTTTGGCAATGCTCCAGGATGAATATAATATTCCTTCCTAGCTGACACGATATCTATTAGATATTCATCCGTTTTTATTGATGCAGTTTTAAAATCAGGATGTAGTTCTAATGCACCTTTTAAAAATTTATTTAACTCAGAAGCAAATTGAATTCCATCACCCTCAACGGTAACATCTATATCATTACTCTCTACATTTAAAATCTTGTCTCTTATGTATCCTCCGACAATATATGATTTAACATTCATATCAGCCGAAATTTTCTTAAGTAAATCTAATATATACTTTTTTATATAAAACCCTACCCTTCAAACGATTATCAGTTTAAAATATTATACCATATTTCAACAAAAAAATAAGCATAATCTTTTCAATTATGCTTTTAAAATTTAATAATTTATTTTTTAGTTTTAGGTGTAAATATAATCGAAAATAAGTAACCAAAAAATACTGCTGCAGCAATACCACCAGCAGTTGCTGTTAGTCCACCTGTAAAAGCACCTGTAATACCATCTTTTTTTACCGCTTTTATTGCACCTTGCGCTAATGAATTACCGAAACCAAGAATTGGGATTGTAGCACCTGCGCCACCTATATCAATTAATTTTTTATAAATGCCAATTCCGCCTAATATAGCACCAAGTGTAACATATAAGACTAAAATACGTCCAGGTGTTAATTTTGTCTTATCTATCAATATTTGTGCTATAACACAGATTATACCGCCAACAATAAAGGCCCTTATATAATCCATTTTTATCTTCCTCCTAAATATGTCCTGTAATTGTAACAGCATGTGCTATGCCTGGAATGGATTCTCCTTGCTGTGCGCTAGTTGGTGATAATAATGCACCTGTTGCTACAAATAAAATTCTATTGTAAATTCCATTATTAATTTGATTTAAAAGCCATCCATTTAAGACCACCGCTGAGCAACCCGCACCACTGCCACCTGAGTGAACATCCTGTGTTTCATCAAATATTTCAATACCACAGTCTTTATATTTGCTTTCAATATCATAGCCTTCCTTTGTAAGTAATTCCATTAATATGTTTTTACCAACTCTTGCCATATCTCCAGTAATTATTAAGTCATAATCATTTATAGTAAATCCCGTATCTTTAAAATGTGCTATTATCGTATCGGCCGCAGCAGGGGCCATTGCAGCTCCCATATTGTTTGCATCCTTTATTCCTAGGTCTACTACTTTACCTGTTGTTACATGTGTAATATAAGGACCATTTCCCGTAGAACTTAATAAAGATGAGCCCGAGCCCGTTACTGTCCATTGTGATGTAAATGGCCTTTGGATGCCTTGTTCCAATGGAAACCTGTATTGCCTTTCGGCTGTTGAAAAATGGCTTGCGGTTGTAGCAATTACATAGTCGGCATATCCCCCATCTATAAGCATTGAGCCTATTGAAAGCCCCTCTGCCATCGTAGAACATGCACCATATAAACCAAATGTTGGTACATTAAATTGCCTTGCAGCAAAGCTTGAAGTAATAATTTGATTTAATAGGTCGCCGCCAATTAAATAATCTATATCTGTAATATTTAGATTTGCTTTTTTTAAAGCGAGATTCACAGAATCCTGAAACATTTTGCATTCTGCTTTTTCCCAACTTTTTTCTCCATAAGTATCATCTGTTAAAATCATATCAAAATAATCTTTCAAAGGACCTTGTCCCTCTTTAGGGCCTACTATTGTCCCTGATGATAATATTGTAGGTGGGTTCACAAATTTAACTGTTTGTGATCCAATTCTTTTTAGAGCCATATTTTATCACCTTTCATTTAAGAAAATAATAAATTATTCCTACAAGAATTGATGTGCCAACCCCATAAACTATTACAGGTCCCGCTATATTAAACATTCTTGAGGCAACGCCAAATACATATCCTTCTCTTTTAAATTCCATTGCTGGTGATACAATAGAATTAGCAAAACCTGTTATAGGTACAACTGAACCTGCACCAGCGAATCTCCCAAGGTCATCATAAACACCAATGCCTGTAAAGAATGCACCTAAAAAAACCATTAATATAGCAACTGGTGTGCCTGCTTGTTCAGGCTTCATTCCATGTGATACAAATAGATTTTGAAATATCTGTCCGATATCACATATTAGACCGCCAACAATAAAAGCCCAAATCATATTTTTTAATAACGTAGGTTTTGGTTCGTATTTTTGTGCTATATCTTTATATTCTTGCTGTTTTTTTATATCTTTTTCCATAATAAAACCTCCATTATTGGTGCACCAAATCTGGTGCACCAAATTTATCTTTCAACTCTAAATGCAATCTGCAAATTTGCTTTGTATTCGACTATTTTACCGTCTTTGACATTAGCTGTTTGATTCATTACTTCGATACCCGAAATATTATCAACTGTTTTTGATGCTTCTGCAACCGCATTTTGAATGGCATCATCCCAACTTTTTGTTGAATCTCCTACAACATTTAATATTTTTACTACAGCCATTTTAATTCCTCCTTTATATAAACCAATTTTGCACTATCTGGTATTTTTTTTGCTGTATTAAATTTTAAAAAATATACGCCAATAAGCATTAAAGAAACAATAGTTATAACGATCAACATTTTTTTCATTAGTACCACCTCAGTACAATTATATTATGTGAAATTCTCATATTTTAATTCAAAAGGTGTAGCAATTGCTACACCTCCAAAAGTTTTTCTTTTAGCTTTTTTAATACCTTTTTCTCTATTCTGGATACTTGTACTTGTGAAATTTCAAGAATTTTTGCAACTTCTGTCTGTGTCATATCTTTAAAATATCTTAGAACTATTATTTGTCTTTCACGTGCATTTAACTTCTCAAGTATCATCCTTAATGCAAGTTTATCTTCAATTTCATATTCATCTTCCTCAGTTCCTATTTTTTCAATTAAAAGCATACTATCATCATCATTATGTTGCGAATTATCATATAAATATTCTGTTGCAGTGGTCGATTCAAAAGCCATTGCAATTTCCTCTGCGGTGGCATTAAGCTTCATTGCAATTTCCTGTATAGATGGTTCCCTATTTAACTCTTTTTCTAACTTTTCTTTTACATAATATGCTTTGTTTGATAATTCTTTCAAAGAACGACTAACCTTTATAAGTCCATCATCTCTTAAAAATCTTTTTATTTCACCTAAAATAATTGGAACTGCATATGTAGATAACTTAACATTATATGATTCATCAAATTTGTTTATAGCTTTAACAAAGCCTATACAACCAATTTGATAAAGGTCTTCCGCTTCATATCCTCGATTGGAAAATTTTTTAACAATACTCCATATGAGCCCACTATTTTCTTTTAATAATTTCTCAAGTGCTAATTTATCATTGTTTTTGGACCTTTTAATAAGATCATTGACGTCTTCATTCCTTTCATAGTCTCTATCAATCATGACAGCACCTCATTTGTGGGAATTAATATATTTAACCATTTTAACGGTTGTACCCTTACCAGGAGTTGATTCAACTTTAAGCTCATCCATAAAAGTTTGCATAACAGTAAATCCCATACCAGATCTGTCTTCATCAGGCTTAGTTGTAAATAAAGGTTCCATTGCTTTGTTTACATCTTCTATACCAACTCCATTATCTATAACTTCTATTGATAATTTATTGCCTTCGATATCTGCTTTTAAAGTAATATAATCTATTTTATTCTCATATCCGTGTATTATACAATTTGTCACAGCTTCTGATACAGCAGTTTTAATATCAGCAATTTCTTCAATTGTAGGATCTAGCTGTGCCGCGAAAGCCGCAACTACTGTTCTTGCGAAGGATTCATTTTGTGATTTGCTTAAAAATTTTAATTCCATTTTATTAGAGAAATCCATTTTTATCCCCCTTATAAGTTATTTATTGCGTCATCAATTTTATCATAACAATTTATAACTCTTAAAATGCCAGATAACTCTATGACTTTTAACAATTGTGAATTTGCCCCTACAATTGCAAGCGTACCATTATTTTCTTTAGCCATTTTGTACCTGCCAAGTATCATGCCTATACCAGAACTATCCATAAAATTTAGGTGTTTAAAATCCAAAATAATATTTTTATATCCTTTCTGATATTCATTATTAATGGACTCCTTAAACATATCTGAAGTATGATGGTCAAGTTCTCCTTTAACCTTAACTATTAAAGTGTCATTTTGTTTTTTAAAATCTATGCTCATTTTCATCCCTCCATTGTATATATTCTACACATAAATTCAAATTCCTCCTTTTATGTTATTATTTTCTACTAATAATTTAAAAAAAATACTAAAAACTCATAGAGTTTTTAGTATTTTTTTTAAATTATTTTGAAAGCCATGTTTTATAGATCTTAGAAAAATTATTAATTATATTCGATTTTTTAATATCTTTTGTTGAAAATAAATCAATTGTTTTTATCAAATTATTACCATCATATATTTTTATTGTGCCAAGCTTCATACCTTTTTTAATCGGTGCTTCAACGTATTTATTTAATTCTATTCTTTGCTTTATATTTTTACTTTCGCCTTTTTTCAGTAAAATATATTCATCATCCTTTGATACAGCATTTATACAATTTTGATTTCCCTTTAACACTTTTACTGTCCCATAGGTCTTTTCCAGTTCAGCTACTTTTTTTGTTTCATAGTTCGCAAATCCATAGTCAAGAAGCTTAGAAGCTTCTTTAAAACGTGTATTTGAATCAGGTGCTCCAAATACAACTGCTATAAATCTAGAATCACCCCTTTTAGCTGTCGCCGATAGACAAAATAATGCTTCAGATGTTGATCCGGTCTTTATACCGTCTGCGCCTTGATATCTCCATAAGAGCTTATTTGTATTTGCTAAGCTGAATTTTCCACCTCTAACGGAGTCAATTTTATCTTCCAAATATTTAAATATTCCTTTATGTTTAACAAGTTCTCTTGAAATTAAAGCTGTATCATATACAGTTGTATAGTGGCCTTCTTCTGGTAAACCAGAAGCATTTTTAAAGCTCGTATTTTTAGCACCAAGTTCTTTAGCTCTTTTATTCATTTCTTCTACAAATTTTTCTTCGCTACCTGAAATATACTCTGCTAATGCAACAGATGAATCATTAGCAGAATTCATTGCAACAGATTTTAATAGATCATCTACTGTCATTTCCTCTCCGACTTCCAAATATATCTGTGTTCCACCCATATCAAAAGCGTGCTCGCTTGTAACTACTTTATCATTTGGCTTTATTTTTCCCGAATCCAAAGCTTCCATTACAAGAAGCATTGTCATTACCTTTGTAACGCTTGCTGGAGGTAATTCTTTATGACTATCTTTTTCATACAATACTTTTCCGGTACTCGCATCTATAAGAATAGCTGACTTCGACTTAAGGTCAAAATTGTCTGCATAACCATAATTTTCAGTAAGCAATGTGATTAATAATGTAAATATTAAAATAATTGGTATTATTCTTTTTAGCATTGTGATCCCTCCTCTTAAAATTATTTTTTCTCAAGAAGGGATTATTATTCTTTTATTTTAAGCGCGTGGATGTGCTTTATTATATACCTCTTTTATTTTCGACTTTGAAATAAGTGTAATCAATTCATTTGAATTCATTGCTTTATATCCAAGCATTTCCTGAACACTTCTTATATCAGCACCATTTTCTAACATATGCTGTGCAAAAGATTTCCTCAATATGCTCGGTGTAATGGCAAAACCTGGATTAATAATATTTGTATACTCTTTTATTATTTTCCAGCAGCCTTGCCTTGTAAGTGAATCACCTCTTAAATTTAAAAAAAGGTGGTGTTTGTTTTTTATGTTTTTTCTAATAGAAATATAATTTTTAAGTGCATCTAAAGCATGTGTACCAATTGGTATAACTCTTTCTTTTATGTTTTTGCAATGCACATAGCCATAGTTTAAATTAACATCATCAATATTTAGTGAAATTAGTTCAGATACCCTTAAGCCAGTAGCATATAAAACCTCTATTATAGCTCTGTCTCTTATACCTTTTTCATTTTTTTCAAATTCAAACGACAAAAGTTTATCAACCTGTTCAACAGACAAAGTAACAGGTTTTTTTCGTTCTATTTTAGGAGCATCAAGGGTATATGCTGGTTCTTCATCAATAAGTCTTTTCAAGAAAAGAAATTGATAAAAAGACTTGATCGATGAAAGATGTCTGGAAATAGTTGCTTGTGACCTATTTTGTTGCTTTAAAAGATTCATATAATTAATAATAGTGACTTTTTTAACATCATCATAATTAAGCCTGTTTTTTTCTAAATAATCAATAAATTGTTCAATATCTCTTTTATATGAATCTATTGTATTATTACTTAACTTTTTTTCTTGATAGAGAAATTCAATAAAAGCTTGTACAATGTTTATCATCAACATTACCCCTAAAATTATTCATATAAATAAATATTCAACAAAACTTTTAATTTTCCTTCATAATTATTTAATTATATCTTTTAAAAAATACAATATACTTGGTGTTATATATGATTCAATTACTCCTCCGAGTATCATAACTGCAAAAGCAGTATAAATAATAAGAGTATATGTGATAAATTGTGAAAAAAGGTCACTTACACTAAATCTGCGATTTTTCAATATATACAATGAAAAATTAATACATGTTACAGCTATAAAAAATATTGAAATTAAAATCAACATATTTTGTGGCAAGATTGCAGCAATTGTAAAAATAATACCCTTGAATCTTAATTCACTGATTAAAAATCCAATTGAAAATCCAAGCAAAAACCCTCTTACACCTATGACAAAAAATATAAAAGGTATTCCAATAATTGTTGCTCCAAGCAACCATAAAATAAAAGTAGTTTCAAAACTGTTTAAAACTGATTGCTTAAAAACTTGAATCGGATTTAAGTTTGTATGTCCAAAAATGTCATAAAAATTATTTATATATTTCATCATATTTTCTTTCTGTATGTCGTTAATGGTATTTATAGTAAAAGCTCCGGATGCTATGCCTATCATAAAAGACATTATAATTATAATATATAATATTGAATTATCTCTTATATGTTTTGAAATCTTATCTTTTAAAATTTTCAAGGCATTGCCCTCCTCTTACGCTTAAACCTATATTTAAATTTATGCGCAATTAAGGGGCAATATGATTGTTTTAAATTATTTTCCCGTAGTTTCCACCACCTCCTACTTTTAATTTTACTTTACCATATCTTGCATTGAAAATATTTGATGCTAAATTTTCACCAATAGTATTTTTTAATATTTCATATGGTGCTTCATGTAAAACATATATTTCAGTACCAACTTCATTTAAAAGTTTCTCCATCGTTTTAGGTCCAATACCAGGAATAAATTCCAATGGTATTTGATAGATATACTCAGGCCTAAACATGGGATGTATTGTATTTTGATCTTTTATTTCTGTTATGCGATCCTTAACACCAAATACTATATTTTGACTATTACAAAATATACACTTATATACAGGTGGTACATCTTGTGATACTCTATTACAATCAAGGCAAAATGTCCTATGATATTTGCCAAGTGAAGGATTAAGGCCATAATTCTTTACTATATTATTTTTTGAATTTGTGCCCAATGAAGCTTTTATATTTTCAAAATCTGGTTTATCAATATTAAATATATTGAATTCTCTTCCGATTTTTTGTAGGGAATGTGCATCAGAATTACTCAAAAAAATTTTATCACCTAATTCACTAATTTCATCCGCCATATCTGTATCAGAACTTAGTCCAAGTTCAATAGCCTTTATATCATTAAAGTATTCTTTAAAAACAAAACTTAATCTATTAGTTGTGCTTCCGTAATAACTTTTAAATGGTGTAAAGACATGTGCCGGTACAACAAATCCTCCTAGGTCATTTACTATTTTATAAACTTCTATGCTATTTAATTTGCATCTTTGACTGCTTAAATTTATATTTTTTATATATTTTGAAATAGTATTAGAAAAAGCTCTCATTGATTTTAAATCTTTCAAAAAGCATAATATATGCGGTGATCCCTTTAATTCTCCACCAATTTCAATTTCACTGGCTAGCATTAATACAACTTTGTTTTTATATAATAACCCTCCACCTTCCAATGGCTCCAATAAATTTGATTTTATCATATCTTCAAATTCATTTAAAATTTCGGGTACTGCACAATCAACAATACCAACAATATCTATGCCTTTTTTTGTACACTTTTCTAATATATTAAGTGGTGTTAATTGTGCTGACGCTGTTATTTTTACAGGTCTACCGCTTTTAGTCCTACCAATGTGCACATGGAGGTCAGCATTAAAATACATAAATAATACCTCATTTCATATTGATGTAATATAAAATAGCGATTAATGACTTGGCATCTTCTATTTCGCCATTCATTACCATATTTTTTATTTCATCTAATCCATATTCATATACTTCAAGAAATTCGTCATCATCTCTATGGGGTTCGCCTTTTTCTATTTCTAACGCGAGATATAAATGCAAGATTTCGGTAGAAAAACCAGGTGAAGGATAGAATGAAAATATATGTTTTAAATTATTTGCTATATATCCTGTCTCTTCCATCAATTCTCTTTTAGCACATACTTCAGGCGATTCACCAGGATCAAGTTTTCCTGCCGGTATCTCTAACATTATTTTTTCTGCAGGCTTTCTGTATTGTTTTACCATGAGTATTTTCCCATTTTTATTTACTGCTAAGATCGAAACCCCACCAGGATGTTCGACAATTTCTCTTTTCGCAGTTTTTCCATCTGGCAGTACTACATTATCAATTCTCAAATTAATAATTTTCCCATTAAAAATTTTATCAGAGTTCTTTGTTACCTCGGTTAAATTCATTTAATATACATTCCTTTCTCAATGAATAATTTTTACGATAATAACATAATATAGAATATCAAGGAGGTGATTCCCATGATTATATATAGCAATAAAATATACTTCAAAGGTAAGTTTCATGATTTAATAAAGATACTTAATGAACTTTCTTTAAGGTATAAAACAATGGGAGAATTAATTTATACAAAATAAACTGTTACAGTAAATAGCAGCCGCACCACAAGTATTGAAAAATTCTGGTTCATCATAAATATTTCTTCCCATTGTTGTTAAATTAATATCTCTATAACCTGAGAGTATTTCTTTTGTTATTGATGCATCAATAAAAAACTTATTATATCTTTCAAAAACAGAATTATTGTAAATCTGTTTTTCAATGATTGAATACTTATCATCCTCCATTTTAGGAAATACTATATTGCAATTACTATTTAATAATTCTAAAACTGTAATTGTATGATGGCTTATACCTAGATGCCTTTCTCTTTTGTCATTAAAGCTTATTCTGGGTATTAAGATAGGATTTCCTCCTAATTTATTAATTGCATCTATTATTTGCGCTTGGTCAACACCGGAAAAACCATATTTTGTTCCCGTCCCAACTATCCCCGGGCCCATTGCTATTATAGCTGCATCACATTTTGAAATTTCCCTTGCACATATGAGTGATGTATATATATTAACTGTTTCATAATCACCACCAAAAGCATGACCCATAGTAATTGTACTATCTATAAATTTCTCCTTTTTTAAAAAGTTTACGGCGTTGCTGAACTGCATTGGTATACAAGCGGAATCTGTCATTATGTATGCTAATTTTATTGATGGTCTTAGTTTTTTTAATACGATTGAAAAAGGTGCTACCATGCTATGAAGCTCACCTACTATTACAGGCATACCATTTAAAGTTTTAAAATTATTAAAAACATCATGGTAAGGACTATCTTGTTCTTCTACAGTCATAACATTAATTTGCATAGGAGTATATCTTAATTTCATTATATGGCCCTTATCAAGTAAATTAAAACTGTCATACTTCGTATTTAAAATAACGAAATCATATCCACCTGTACCTAGATTTAGTTTCCTCGCGGTTTGATTTAGATATACCATATCGCCAGATTCTATATCACCTGTAATGTAATTATAATTTACAGCCTTTGTCATAACACCATCAACATCAACCTCGATAAAACATATACCGTCACGTTTAGAAATAATGTTTTTCACAATTCCCTTATTTATTATTATCATTTTAATTCTTTTCACGTCCTCTACCTAACATATCCAAACAATTTAGAACCTTATTTCCTTCTATTATCTTTGTTAGAGAATACTTTTCCGTTATAATATGTATCAATACTAATAATATAAGCAAAATTAATCTTATATTAAAATTAAATATCAAAACACTTGAAATTCCGAGCGTAATACCAAGGATATTAGAACCCGTATCGCCTAACATAATTTTTGCTTTTAAATCAATTGGCAAAAATGCAATTGATGCGCCTAAAACTATAACTAAAAATAATGGGTTGCCTTTACCTATTATTAAGAAGATAACGGATAATAATAAAAATACTTTACCTGCCCTACCCGGTCTTAAATCAAGTAAATTTAAAAAATTTGTAAATAAAGCTATTATAAATGTATTTACAAATACATCGTATATATTCTTGCTTATATTTATGCTTATGTACAATGACGCCATAAATCCTGTTATGGCTTTTAAAGCACCGGTAGTAAGTCTCATATGCAACAATGATTTAATATGGCCCATAAGACCAGTAACGGTTCTATCACCAAGCAAATCATCTATTAAGCCTACATATGACATTAAAATAATAGAAAGCAAATATAGAGGCATTTTATTTTCTTGGTAGCCAATGAGATTTATAATTAAATTAGTTGAAAAAATTGTAGGGATAAATGCAATGCCCCCGCATACTGGTATTGGCACTTTTTTATAATTTGATTTCAAACATACATCTTTATTTAATATTTGAATTATGAATTTCTGAATTATTATCATTAATAAAAATGAGATTGCAAAAGCAAATGATGATGACATATCTTCACCTGCCCTTTGTAAAAGCTTTATTTAAAAGAACCTTTAAAATATCAACAAATTGTTTACCCCTATGCATAAAACCTTTTAAATCCCTCAAAGTCACTGAATGTGACATATTTACATCAACTTCTTTTATCTTATAACCCATATTTAAAATATCAATTGTCATTCCAACTTCAATTCCATAGCCATTATAGAATTTTCTTATTTTGTCAAGAACCTCTTTTTTAAAAACTCTTTGCCCAGATAATGTTGAATCAAATTCATAACCCGTTAGGGATTTTACACCTTTTTTTGCAAGGCCCTTTACAAGTCCAAAACCTGACTTTACATTGACCTTAGGAAATCTTGCTACCGTTACATCTGCTTCATTATTTAATACAGGTAATATTAATTTTTCAATTTCTCTCGAAGTTAACCCAATATCGGCATCGAGAAAAGCAATTATATCATTTTTTGCATATTTTAGTCCTTCTTTTAAGGCACTACCCTTACCTGAATTATTTTTCATATTAACAATTTTAGCACCGGTTTTTTTTGCTTTTTCCGCTGTATCGTCAGTTGATCCATCATTTATAACAATAATTTCATCAATTACTTCAATATTTTCCATTCCTTTTATTGTATCTACAATTCTATCGCCTTCATTGTAGGCTGGTATTAAAACACTAACAGACATTATTTCACCTCGTTTGTCCCATACTATTTTGATTCTGTTGAGTTACTTCAATAAAAGAATCCGGCATTATTGACGTATCACCAGGTTTTATCCCATAATTTCCTTCTTTCCCTTGCATAACCATAATTAGTGACGTTTGGCCGATTACAGAATCTATATTATCAATGGTTGATAAACGCTGCTTTTTATAGGCCTCCATATAAGTGTATTTTACATCGCTCTGCTCTACGCCTACAATAGGTATATTTAAATTTTTTACTTGTTTTATGATTGGTATGTCAATAATATTAACATTATTATTTTTATTATTGCTTCCACCTGCTAATACAACAAAATCTGTACCACCTATAGTACCACTAAAATCTATATAGCCTTTATCCTTAAGAAAATTAATTAAATCACTATCCTGTCCTGTTATTATAGCGTTTGAAAGTTTCTGTGATAAAAATTCAATTATGTGGTTTTCATCAACCTTACCATATTTTGATAAAAAATCTATCAAATCTTTTTTATCAGAATCGCTTAAGTTATTTAAACTATCCTTAAATATTGTTATAGAATTTATTGTCGCCCCCGCTTTTATTAGAGCATTTCTCATACCAGGATATATAAAATCATTATTTGTTTCCATAATTGCGACTTTAACTCCTGTCAATCTATTTTTAACTAACTCCGGAAAAATTATTTTATTGTATTGATTCATATAATCAAGCTGTTTATTTAAGCTCTGAACATTATCCTTTAAATTCGAGTTTTCCGTTTGTATATCTTTAAATTTTTGCTCTAATTGATTTATTATAGTATCCTGCTGCTCTGAGAAAGCTTTTTGACCATCTAACATAAACCCTATAAATATGCCTATACCAAGGGCCATAAAAATTGCTGCAATTGTTAAAACATAATATCTTATATTAACATTCATACTGATCCTCCTAAAATCCAATTAAAAGCCTTATTCTTAATTGCAACAATTTTAATAATTGCTGCATAGGTGGTGAAAAATAAGCTAATACACCAAGTGGTATCATCGCTGCAAATATTATACTTAAGACATATGAAATTTTAAAGCTCTCTCTATATAACTTATTTACACCTTTTGCATCGATTAATTTTGAGCCGATTTTAAGTCTAACGAGAAAAGTACTTGACATTCCCTTACGTCCTTTTTCAAGAAAGTCGATCATGCTAGAGTGTGTACCAACAGCCACTATTAAATCTGCTCCTTTCTCAAATGCAAGAAGCATTGCGATATCTTCACTAGTTCCAGGTGCTTTAAATATATGCGCATCAAGTCCGAGAACTTTAACTCTATCTAGACCTGGTGCTCTTCCATCAGGATAAGCATGGACAACAATTTCTCGTGCTTGTTTTAGTGCTTTATCGCTAACACTGTCCATGTCACCGACAATAATATCAGGATTCAAACCAACCTCAATTAATGCATCAGCACCGCCATCTACACCTATAAGTATTGGTTTTACATCACTAATATATTGTTTTATTGTGTATAAATCCTCTTTATAGTCTTTCCCTCTAACTACAACAAGTGCATGCCTATCTTTGAATTTTGTTTTTACATCAGGTATTTCAACATTACCGAGTATGAAAGATTTCTCACGTTTTGCATACTCAAGTGTATTTTCTATGAATTTATCAAGTTCGGTTTCAAGATTTTCTTTGCTTTCCTCCATCTTATAATTTATAACATCATGTGTTAATAATTTTCCCTTTGCTATCAACTTTCCATCTTTATATATTTCATTATCTATTATAGTTATTCTGTCGTTTTCCCTCAATAAATCAAATATACCTTCCCCAACTTCATCAATAATAGGTATACCTGCCTTGTCTATTATAGCCGGACCTAAATTCGGATATTTTCCACTTATTGATTTACTAGCATTAATAACAGCTAAGATTTTTTTTTCGATGAGGGATTCAGCCCCTATTTCATCTATATCCACATGGTCTATAACGGCTATTTCACCAGGGTTTATACGCTTTGCAAGATTTTTAGTTTTTTTATCAATTTTAATTATACCTGTAATTTGCATGGTTTAGCCTCCATACATATATTCTTTGTTTATTATAGCACAATTTTTAATAAGGTAAAACAAAATACGGTGAAATCAATCACCGTATTTTGTTAACTTGCTTTTAAGCTGAGCCTTAATTTATCTGCTATGAGTGCTATAAATTCCGAATTGGTAGGTTTGCCTTTTTCATCATTTATTGTGTATCCAAATAAATCATTAAGTACATCGACTTTCCCTCGATTCCAAGCGACTTCAATCGCATGCCTTATAGCTCTCTCAACTCTGCTTGGTGTCGTTTCGTATTTTTCTGCAATTTTAGGGTAAAGCAATTTAGTAACAGAATTCAAGTACTCAATATTGTCTATAACAAGTGTAATTGCATCTCTTAAGTATAAATAACCTTTTATGTGGGCCGGAATGCCAACGTCATGAATCACCTGTGTTATTAGTGTCTCTAAGTCAGCAGATTTTTTATTTCCAACGACAGGCATAACAGCCTTAGAAACTACATCTGATTGAAATTCCATAATTTCTGTTATTCTTTTTGAAAGCATTTCTAAGTCGAATGGTTTTAATATGTAATAATCTGCACCAAGATTTATTGCTCTTTGTGTTATTTTTTCTTGACCAACAGCTGACAAAATTATTATCTTGGGTCTTTTGATTTTAAGCTCATTTAATTTTTCCAAAACCCCGATACCATCCAAATATGGCATTATAATATCCAAGATTAACAAATCAGGTTCATTATTTTCTATTAAATCAAGTGCCTGATTGCCGTCGTTCGCTGTTCCTACAATTTCGATATTTTCCTTTGATGACAAATAATCTACCATTATACTAAGAAATTCTTTATTGTCATCACATATTCCGACTTTTATTTTTCTTAACAACTATTTGCCCCTCCTCTTTGCCTTAATCTTATATAATAAAAACAAATCTATTTAATATTATTCTACATAAATTCTGAATTTCCTTCTTTTAACAATAAAAAAATTACAAAAGATTGAAAAAAATGATAGGGAACAATACATTCCCTAATTATTAAAAACTTCTTTATTAGATATTAACTTTTTCATTTCATTAACCATCCATTCTGCATATACTGCATAGCCTTTAGATGGATCATTTACAAAAACATGTGTTACAGCACCAACAAGTCTGCCGCCTTGTATGATTGGACTACCGCTCATACCTTGCACAATACCACCTGTTTTATTAAGCAAATTTTTATCTGTAACTTTTATTATCATTCCTTTTTGATTAGCTGTTTTTTGTTCTACTTTCTTTAATATTTGAATATCAAAAGCTTGTATTCCTCTGTCGTCAATAGTTGTCAAAATCTTAGCCGATCCTTCTTTTACCTGTGACTGGTATCCGATTGGTATCGGTCTACTATATAATTCATTTGATTTATTATTATAAATACTTCCATATATCCCATACTCAGTATTTTTTTCAATATTTCCAATTGTATCAATCTCTTCCAGAAAAATTCCCCTTAGTTCACCCGGACTACTTCTTTTCCCTTTATTAATTGATGTAATTCTAGATTTCATAATTTCACCATTGTCTACTGATAAGATATCACCAGTATCAATATCTGTAATAGCATGGCCTAATGCTGCGTATAAATTTTTATCAGGCGAGTAAAATGTTAATGTACCAATTCCTGCCGTATGATCTCTAACCCATAAGCCTAATCTATATTGTCCATCTTCTTTGGATTTCGCCGGACGTATTGTTGTATATATTATGCTCCCTTTTCTATTTATTTTTAGATTAACAGGGTTACCGCTTAGATTATTAGTAATATTCGTAATGTCATCTGCAGATTTAATAATTTGTCTATTTACTTCGAGAATGATATCACCAATTTGGATTTTCCCTTCCCTATAAGGGCTATAAATCTTATTATTTTCACCAATAATATCTGAATAACCTACAACAAGTGCGCCTTTTGTATTTAATCTCACGCCAATTGACTGTCCACCTGGAATAACATTGATTGCAGGCAATACATCGACGGATACATTTTTTATAGGCAATACGCCGAATAACTTAAAATTAATATTTACTTTACCTTGTTCAACAGTTTCAACTGTAAAAGGCTTTCTTAAATTTAAGATATTTTTATTAGAATTATTATTTATCTTTACAATGCCATCTTTATCTGTATAAAAACCCACTTTTAAAGGCAAATTAAAATTAATATTTATTTTTTCTCCTTTAAAAAATTTAAAATTAGCAGGAGTTTGTGAAATTCCCTTAATTGGTGGCAAATAATTAAAATATATAATTAAAGCTGATAAAAAAATAAAAAACAAATATTTAATTTTATGCCAATTCAACTTTATCACTTCCTTTAATTTTTATATTACTAAGATTAAATTAACCTTTTAGGTACATTAATATACTGTCAATAAAAAGTTACATTTCTAATACATATTATTTAGAAAAAAATTTTTGACAATAAAAAAAAACGGATTAACTTTTAAGTAATCCGTTTTTAATTATGTTTCAATTTATTTTTAAATTTTTGTGCCATGTCGATCAATTCTTTTGAATGATTATATGTAATTTCTGTAACCATCGTTCCACTTATTATTCTTGATAATTCATTAATTTTTCCATTGTAGTCAAGTTTTTCAATTCTAATATATGTCTTATCATTATCAGTTTCTTTTGATATTTTATAATGTATATCCGCCATTGAGGTTATTTGCGGGAGATGTGTTACACATATGACTTGACGATTTTTTGATATATAAGCAATTTTTTCTGCAACTGCCTGTGCAGCTCTTCCACTTATTCCTGTATCAACTTCATCAAAAATCAATGTCGGTATTCCATCAGAAACAGCAAGTATTGTTTTTAAAGCTAACATTATTCTCGAAAGCTCTCCACCTGAAGCAATTTTAGAAAGTGGCTTTAACGGTTCACCAATATTAGTGGATATTAAAAATTCAACCTCGTCTATTCCATTTTCATTTGGAGCATCTAATTTATTTATATCCACTTTAAAAATTGTGTTTGGCATATTTAGTTCATTTAGTACAGTGCTTATTTTCTTCTCAAGGTATTCAGCAATTGATTTTCTCATTTCATGTATTTTATCAGATAATTTGATTATTTCTTCCATTATTTTTTTTCTTTCATCATTGATTTTTTTAATTTCTTTATCAGCATTTAATAGCTTTTGTAATTCTTGTTCCCTTTCATTCTTATATTTTAAGATATACTCAATAGATTGGCCATACTTTCTTTTTAAAGTATTTATAACATCAAGCCTATTTTCTATTTCATTTATACTATCAGGATTAAAATCAATATTTTCAATATAGTTTCTAGCTTGTATTGAACAATCTTCTAAGGTGTATAATATATTTTCAACTGTATCTTTAAGTTTAGATAATTTTTTATCTATTTTACTTGACGCATCTAAATTCTTTATTATAATATTAAGATTATCAATAATAGAACCACTGTTATCTGAACCTTTATATAGCAAATTATATGTTTCGTTCATGTAATTATATAATTTTTCAGAATTCATTAATATGTTGCGATTCTCTAATAACTCCTTCTCTTCATTAACATTAAGTTTGGCATTTTCTATTTCATTTATTTGATATTTTAAAAGGTCAATTCTCGACATTTTTTCATTATCGTCCAAATTAAAATCCTTCAACTTTTTAGTTAATGAATTATATTTCTCAAGAAGATTATTAATTTTTTCTTTTACCGAAAAAAATTCACGATCTTGAAAATTATCTAAAATGGCCATATGTTTGCTGCTGTCAAGCAAAAATTGATGTTCATGCTGTCCTAAAATATCAACAAGATATGAACCAAGTTTATTTAAAAATGACAATGAAACAATTCTTCCATTTATCCTACAATAATTCCTACCATTTGCTGTTATATCTCTACTTATTATTAAAGTATCATCATCTTCATAATCTATGCCAGCTTCGGTTAATATACCATAAATTATATCCTTATTTGAATTTATCAAAAATATTCCTTCAACTGTTGCTTTATCAGTGCCATTTCTGATAATGTCTTTATTTGCCCTTCCACCTAGCAATAGCATCATTGAATCAATAACAATAGATTTACCAGCACCTGTTTCACCAGTAAGGATATTTAACCCTTCATCAAAATTTATCTCTGCTTCATCAATTAGTGCAATATTTTTTATGCTCAGTGCAAGGATCATTGTAAACCCCCCAAATTTACTTGATCAATTTATTTATCCTGTCAATTATCTCCTTTATAGCCTGTTCTGTTCTGACAAGCATGAAAATTGTATTATCACCTGCCAGTGTCCCAACAACTTCATTCCAATTTAATGTATCTAATGCCTCTGCCGCTGCAGGAGCAGTTCCTGACAATGTCTTTATGACTATAGTGTTTCCAGCATAATCTATGCTTACAATACCTGATAATAGTGCAACAAGTTTATCTTTTACTTTATTATCAGTATTTTTTATTGTCGCATATTTATATTTTTTGCCATCATCGCTTAATACCTTTATTAGTCTTAATTCTTTAATATCGCGGGATACTGTTGCTTGTGTAACTCTTATTCCTTCTTTTAGAAGAGCATCTGCTAATTCTTCCTGTGTTTCAATTTCGTTCTTATTGATAATTTCAAGTATTTTTGCATGTCGAGCCAATTTCATCATTCTACACTCCTCATCATATGTTAATGTTTCTTTCAGATAGCTTGTTTCTCAGTAAATCAAAAAAGTTTGTATTTTTAAGCCTAATTAAATTGGTATATTTATTACTTTTATTTATATAAATTGTATCACTACTGCTTAATTTATAACCTTGTTGCCCATCCGTCGTTATCATAACATCCTGATTGCCTTCATCAATTATAAGTTTTACCCTATCTTTTTCTGAAACAATAATAGATCGAGAATGTAGGGTATGTGGACAAATAGGTGTTATGACGAGTAATTCAACATTTGGATAAACAATAGGTCCACCTGCTGATAATGAATATGCAGTAGAACCTGTAGGACTTGAAATAATTATTCCATCTGCCAAATATGTATCAAGATACTGCTCATTGACAAAAGCTTTTAATTGAACCATCCTTGAAAAAGCTCCTCTTGTAACGACAATATCATTAAGTGCGATAAAATTTACAATCTCCATATCATTTTTTACCACGCTGGCTTCAATCATCATTCTCTTATCTATTGTATACTCACCAATATATATTTTTTCTATGGCATCAAAAATATCACCATTATCGACTTCTGCCAAAAATCCCAAATGACCAAGATTGACACCTAGTATAGGTGTAGAATATGGTGCACACTGCCTGGCAACGTTTAATATTGTACCATCTCCACCCAACACTATAATAAAGTCGCATTCCCTATATATTTCTGAAGAACTCTTGCCATATTCTGTATAACCAATCTTAGATGCTATTATCTCATTTAAATACGGAATGCTTTCATGATCTAATATCCATTTAACTAACTTCTTTGTTGTTTCCAAATCTTTATCCTTATGTATATTCGGAATAACCCCTATTTTCTTCATTTAATCACCACATTTTATATACATTTATTCTTAATTCTACATAAGATTTAAATATCCTTCTTTTTTATACAAAATTTTTATTAATTATTCAAGTTCACTGTGTGATTTTTCTACTATATTAACAATATCTATTTCATTATTTTCATATTCATTATTTTTTGCATATATTAAATACTCAATATTACCTTCCGGCCCCTTTATAGGAGAATAAGTAAGCCCTTTAATAGAAAAAGATAAGTTCTTTAATATATTCACAACTTTCTCTATAACTTCTATATGGACATTTTTATCCTTAACGACACCCTTTTTACCAACTTTTTCTCTACCTGCTTCAAATTGTGGTTTTATTAAGGATATTAACTCTCCATCTCCTTTTATAAATTTTTTAATTGCTGGAATAACAATAGATAGTGAAATGAAAGACACATCTATAGTAACAATATCGACAATATCGGGTATATCATTAAGATATCTTACATTTATTCTCTCCATATTAATAACTCTCTTATCATTTCTTAAGCTCCAATCAAGCTGTCCATATCCTACATCAATAGAATAAACTTTTTTGGCACCATTTTTTAAAAGGCAATCAGTAAAACCACCCGTCGATGCGCCAACATCCATTGCTATTTTACCATTCACATCTATATTAAAATATTTTAAAGCCTTTTCTAACTTCAAACCGCCTCTACTTACATATGGATTTGTTTTGCCTTTAATTTCTATATTTGATTTGATGTCTAACATATCTCCGGCTTTATCGACTCTTCTTCCATTTGCATATACTTCACCCGCCATTATAGACGCCTTTGCCTTTTCTCTTGATGTAAATAATCCCCTTTTAACTAATAAAACGTCTATTCTTTCTTTGTCTTTCATGATTTAGCATCACCACATACTTCTATTACATATTTAACCAAGGAATTGCTATCAAGTTTGTACTTTTTAAATAAGGAATCTACATCACCGTGTTCAATGAATTTATCTGGAAAGCCTATTCTTACTACCTTTTTATATATTCCATTTTCATTTAGCAATTCTAAAATGCCGCTACCTATGCCACCTGAAATAACATTATCTTCGATTGTAAATATATAGTCTACTTTTCTTGAAATATCAAGTATCAAATTAATGTCTAGTGGTTTTGCAAATCTCAAATTAATAACATAAGGAAAAATTGAATACTTTTCAAGCTCATACTTTGCTTTCATTGCTGTATTAACCATCCTGCCAAGTGCAAAAATAACTACATTATTGCCCTCACTTAAAACTTCAGCATTACCAATATCAAAGTTACAACTTCTATTTCTATCGTATTCGTCGACTTTTCCTTTCGGGTATCTTATTGCACATGGTCCTTTAATCTTGGTAGATAATTTAATCATTTCTACAAGCTCATTTGCATCCTTAGGTGCCATAATTATCATGTTTGGTATCATTCTTAAATAAGATATATCAAATATTCCTTGATGTGTTTCACCATCTTCACCAACAATGCCTGCTCTATCAATACCTAAAACTACTGGTAGATTTTGTATACATATATCATGTATTACTTGGTCAAAAGCCCTTTGTAAGAATGTTGAATATACTGCAAAATATGGTTTATATCCGTTAACTGCCATCCCGGCTGCAAATGTTACTGCATGCTGTTCGGCTATTCCTACATCATAAAATCGCTCAGGTATCTTTTCCGCAAAATGATTTAATCCTGTACCATCAGGCATTGCTGCTGTTATGGCAACAATTTTAGGGTCTTTCAAGGCTAGGTCTGTAAGAGTTTTCCCAAACACATCCGAATAAGTATCACGTCCGTTTTTTTTAAATTCGCCTGTCGCAATATTAAACGGTGACGCCGAATGAAATTTATCAGGATTATTTTCAGCGTATTTATACCCTTTTCCTTTTTTTGTTATGATGTGGATAAATATCGGACCGGTAATTTTCTTTGCTCTCGTAAATACATCGATTAATGAATCTATATCATGTCCGTCAATTGGGCCAAGATATTTAAATCCCATTTCTTCAAATATCATTCCAGGAACAATTAACTGCTTAATAGAATCTTTGATTTTTTCTATAGATTTGTAGATACTTTTCCCAATTGGCGGTATTATATTTAAAACATTTTCTAAATCCTTTTTTAGTCTAAAATATCCAGGGTCTGTCCTTAATTTACTTAAGTATAATGAAAGGCTTCCTACATTTTTTGATATTGACATTTCATTATGATTAAGTATAACAATTAAATTTGTTTTTGATCTTCCTGCATCATTTAAAGCTTCAAATGCCATTCCACCTGTAAGTGCACCATCACCAATGACGGATATAACTGAATATTTTTCATTATTTAAATCTCTCGCCTTTGCAATGCCCAATGCAGCTGATATTGATGTACTACTATGACCAGTTTCAAATATATCATGAACACTTTCTTTTCTCTTGGGAAATCCGGATAGTCCATTAAATTTTCTGAGTTTATCAAACAAATCGCGACGCCCTGTTAAAATCTTATGTACGTAACTTTGATGGCCCACATCCCAAATGATCTTGTCAATAGGTGAATTAAAAACATAATGTAAAGCGATGGTAAGTTCAACGACACCGAGATTTGACGCAAGATGTCCTCCTGTTTTTGAAATATGATTTATTAAAAATGAACGAATCTCCTCTGATAACAATTCAAGTTCATTAGTATTTAATTTTTTTATGTCGTAAGGTGAATTAATTTTTTCGAGCATGTAGCCCACTCACTTTCTATTTTTATTCCTTCTGTCTGGAAATATGTTTATACCGATATTTTTTTCTATCCAAGCAAGAAATATGCCAACCCAATACACTATTGACTGGCTTTTATAAATTCCAAAACTTTTCCCAATTGCTTTGCCACCAATCGTTATTGCTGATAATATTCCACCAAAAATTGTTGTATATATAGTACTTTTAGTACCTGTTATTGATAATTTTAAAATTATACTTGTAAGAGCAGCACCAGATACTATTCCACATATATCACCAACAATATCGTTACAAAAATTAGTCACAATATTGGCATTTCTAATAAGTCTTATTGATTGTTTCGCACCTAGAACTTTATTAGCTGCCATCGAATGAAAAGGTTCTTCGTTTCCAGTCGCTACAGCTATACCAATTATATCAAATAATATACCAGTAAATACTATTAATAATAACACAAAAAAAGCAATTATAATATTGCTTTTTTTTAATAATATATCTGATGAAAAATTTAAAACAACAGCTAATATGAAGCTAAAAATAGAAGCATTAACAAGCCATTTATAATTAATATTTAAACTCCTTGATTTCATCAAAAAGGGTCCTCCTATGTAGAGAAGTGGCAGCATATTGAGTAAATTTTGTGGCTTAGGTCCAGCAGGGTTTCCCATTCAGGCACCGAATGTCGCCATTCGGCGGTTTCCCTTTAAACCTGAATTTACCTTGTCGCCAATAGTATGACTGGATTACCACTTAGTCCACACTGTAATCCTCAATATGCCTCTATCGAACAGCCTAGGAGCTTTCCTCGACAGTCTGCTAATTCCTATCCTCTTTTGCAATCAAGGTTTCATCAGCAATAGCTTTAACTTAAGAGCTCATTAAGTTAAAGTTTAGTCTGATAACCACCTAAATCACTCAAGGCAGGCTACACTACCCACAGCTTTATTACCGCAAGGTAGGTTCACCCTATGCCGTAGCATAATGCCACGGGAATAGGTCTCCACGAAAAGGGGGTCAACGCCTACATGCCATTGTAGATCGCCCCTCTTTTCTTAACTCCCAGCACAAGCCCTCGATTGGGCATCGAAAGCCTGCACCAGGAACTTCATCGATATGCCTTTAACGGATTTTTAGGCCCGTCTTCAGAATTACCAGTCCTGACTAGGATACTGCACCACTTCGTATTGATATTGATTATAACATTTTTAAATAATACTATCAAATACGCTATTTATTAACTTATGTTTTTAATTGATTATATAAATCATAAAAAAATAAGCTATATAATATAATTAAATGTATGCTTAATTAAGCTTTAGTTTTCTCGTTCTGCCAAATAATTTGTGAGGCTTTTTAAAAATTCTCCTCTACTTCCGAATTCGTTTAATATCTCATTAGCACTTTCAGTCAATTCGCTGACAAGAGCAGTTGAACGCTCTATGCCAAATATACTAACAAATGTTGATTTTCCATTTTCCACATCGCTTTTTATATTTTTTCCAAGCTTTTTTTCATCACCTAAAACATCTAGAAGGTCGTCTTTGATTTGAAAAGCGAGACCCAAATAATCAGCATATTTTCTTAATTTTTCTACTGTTTTATCGTCAGCGCCACCAACAATAGCGCCTGAACAAACAGCTGCTTTTATTAAGGCGCCTGTTTTATAATCATGCATAAATTTAAGTTCGTCTTTACTTATTGTTTTGTTTTCTGAAAGAAGATCAATAACTTGACCACCTACCATTCCGTGACAACCAGCAGCTTTAGCTATCTCATTTGTTGCTTTTAAAATTTTAGTATATAAGTTCGAGTTTAAAGCGTATTGTATTAAAACTTCAAATCCATAATTTAAAAGGGCATCACCTGCAAGTATTGCAATTGCTTCACCATATACCTTATGGTTTGTAGGTTTTCCACGCCTTAAATCATCATTATCCATAGCTGGTAAGTCATCATGAATAAGTGAATATGTATGAATAAATTCAATCGCACATGCTATAGGCAAAGCATCTTCTCTATTACCACCCATAAGTTCACATGCTGATAGACATAAAATGGGGCGAATTCTTTTCCCACCGGCAAATACGCTATACCTCATGGCATCATATAGTACTTCAGGCTTTTCATCTGTATCAAGATATTTCTTTAATCCTTCATTAACATATTCTATTTTTTCCTTTAGTACATCTTCAAACATCTTTGTCCTCCTCAATTTTAAAGGGAACCTTATCATCACCATTGACAAGCATTGTTATTTTTCCTTCAATATTATTTAATAATTCGTTTAATTTTTGAGACAGCTGTAGTCCTTCTTTAAAAAGTTTAAAAGATTCTTCCAATGGTAAATTCCCTTTTTCGAGCTTTTTTACTATATCTTCAAGTTTGTCCATATTTTTCTCAAAGTCCATATCATCATTCATTTTTTTCCACCTCATTAACCGTACATCTTGCCTTGCCATCATTAAACAAAATATATACAATATCATCAACCATTAGATTTTTTGCTAATGTGATTGGTTTTAAATTATTTCTATCCATTGTAACAGTATAACCACGTTTTAAAACATTTAATGGGCTTAAGGTATTTAATTTGTCTACCAAGCTAATATATTTAAACTTTTTATTATTTATTATACTAATAATACTATTTTCCATTATCCTATTCAAGCTCTTTAATTTTATTTTTAACTGTTCGTTCTCTCTTATTGGATTTTTACTAAGAATAGTATTCTTCAAGCCATTTAAATGTTGCCTTTCATTATTAATTATTGCCATGATAGAATGGTACAAACTCTTTTTATAATTATTTATCATATCATTATAAACAGATATATCAGTTACGGCTAATTCAGCAGCTGCAGATGGTGTAGGTGCTCTTAAATCTGCAACGAAATCAGCAATCGTAAAATCTGTTTCATGACCAACAGCAGATATAACAGGTATTTTTGATTTGTAAATTGCTCTTGCTACTTTTTCTTCGCTAAATGGATAAAGGTCCTCAAATGACCCTCCGCCTCTTCCAAGTATAATAAGGTCGATATCTCTTCTTTTATTTAAGGTGTTAATAGCTTCCTCGATTTCTAGTGCCGCCATATTGCCTTGAACTAAGATTGGAACGACAAGAATATCAATAGAGGGTTTTCTTCTTCTTAAAATCTTAATTATATCATGTATTGCAGCACCTGTCGGTGATGTTATAACTCCGATCTTTTTTGGATTTTTAGGAATGGGTATCTTTTTATCACTGTCAAATAATCCTTCGTTTTTTAATCTTTGTTTAAGTTTTTCAAAAGATACATAAAGTGCACCAGAACCCTCAACTTCAATTTTCGTAACATAAAATTCAAAAGTGCCGCTTTTTTCATATACAGATATTCTACCTGTTGCAATAACAGACATTCCATTTTCAAGTTTTAAATCAATTTTTTCTAAATACTCATTAAACATTATACATTTTAATGAAGCATATTCATCAACAAGTGTAAAATACAATGCTTGCGAATGGAACTTTAAATTTGATATTTCACCCTTTATCATTATATTTTTTAATATTATATCCCCGCTCAAAAGTTTTTTTATATATTCATTAACTTCTCTCACGGTAAGTGTTTTTAATAGCATTTTTGTATGCCTCCAGCGTATTTAATAGTACCATTGACGTTGTAACCGGACCCACACCACCTGGAACGGGTGTTATATAATGGCAGTGCCTTTCAACACTATCAAAATCACAATCACCGAAAATTTTGCCGTCGTATTCAGTAATTCCAGCATCAACTAAAATAACTCCATCTTTTATCATATCACCATTAACAAGATTTCTTTTGCCTACTGCTAATATAAGGACATCTGCCTGTCTTGTATATTTTTCTAAATCTATTGTTTTTGAATGACATTGAGTAACTGTCATGTTAAGATCCAGCATTAACTTTGCTACTGGTTTGCCTAAAATATCGCTTCTACCAACAACAACAGCATGTTTCCCTGTGAAATCTATATTTAAATTTTTTAATATGTACAAAATTGCATTTGGTGTGCAAGGTATATAAAGTGGATTACCTGCAAATAACCTCCCCATATTATACGTCGATATACAATCAACATCTTTATATGGGTCTATAATGTCATACGTTCTTTGCTTATTAAAAGAAAGTGGTAGTGGCATCTCAACCATTATACCATGTACATTGGTATCATTGTTTAATTCCTCTAATTTTGCTATATATTTTTTCTCTTCATCTTCATCAAAATAAAAAACATTTGCATCAATTCCAACACTTTTACATGCCTTTACTTTTGTGTTTGCATATATCTTTGAAGCTTCATCATTGCCTGCCATAACTATTGCAAGGTGCGGCTTATAATTATTTTGCATTATTTCAGATTTTATCTTATCTCTAATTTCCTTTGCTATACTTTTACCATCAATAACCATAAATGTTCACCATCACTTACTAATTTCCTTTACAAAGCTGCCTAAAATACCATTGATAAAAGAAGGAGATTTTTCCGTACTATATTTTTTAGCCATTTCAACCGCTTCATTTATAGAAACGCTATGGGGAATATCGCATCTATATAAGATTTCATAAAAACTACACCTAAGTATAGCTAAATCTATTTTTGCAATCCTTCCTATCTCCCAATTTTTTAAATATTTTTTTATGTTATTGTCAATGTCATCTAGATTTTCAATAATACCATAAAAAGTTTTTACTATATAATCTTTTTCATCTCCAGGATTATTTTCCTCATAAAATTTATTCAGTATATTTTCAGGATCTAATTTTGATACATCGAACTGGTATATCATTTTTACTACCCATTCTCTCGCTTGAGTTCTGTTCATTTGAATCGCTCCTAAATACTAAAATTAACCCTCCGCAAATTCAGAGGGTTTACAATACTATTTATTCTCTTTTGGTGTTACTTTTGCTTTTTGCTCCTTCTCCATATTTACTCCTTGCACATGAATGTTCACTTCAACTGCTTTAAGCCCTGTCATTGTCTCAATCGCTTTTTTCACACTTTCTTGAACATTCCAGGCAACTTCAGAAATTCTTACACCATAATCAACAATAATATATAAATCAACAGCTGCTTCTTTTTCTCCAACCTGGACTTTAACACCTTTTGAGAGATTCTTTCGGCCAAGCATTTCTGTAATTCCATTGACAACACCGCCGCTCATTCCCGCAACACCAGGAACCTCAGTAGCAGCTAAACCCGCTATTACAGCAACAACATCATCAGAAATTTTAATTGTGCCAAACTCTAATTCCTGACTTATATTTTCTTCCATTGTAACACTTCCTTTCATAAATATTATAGCAAATAAACATTTATTTTACAATTATAACTAATTCATTCTATTCATGATTTTTATATTATCAAGGGAGAATCCAGTCTGTTGTAATACTACATCTTGTATTTTTGCCACTTCCTGTTCAGACAATTTATCTGCCTGAACAATTACATTTGCAGTATTGTTGTCTATTAAAACAACTGCATCTTGAAATCCTTTTGCTTTTATCAAATTTTCAAGTATTAATTCTTTTTGATTTGTCTCTGTCAATTTTATAATCTGCTTTTGGGCTTCATCTCTTGTTGTCTGGCTCGTATTTTTATTATTGACAATTTCTTGCAATGCTTCAAGACTGCGACTTCTATTTACATCCCTATCTTGCCTATAGGAAGAAAATAAACCCGAAGCTACTGCAGTAGCTGCTTTCGACGCATCTTTGGATGATGTTGTATTGAGTGTCTGATTTTTATCAGTAAGTTGTGTATTTAAGTCCTCCGTCTTTCCAGATGCATTTTTATTAATTCCATTTTGATAGCTGTAATTTATTACGAAAGCTATCGCAATAAGCAAAACAAGAGAAACTATTGCTATTGATTTTTTCTTTAAATACATCATAGTAAAACCTCCTAAAATTATTATTTTGATGAAACAACTTTTACTTTATATGCCGGTATACCTAAGGCCGTCTGAACAGATGTCATTAATTCATATGCTACATTGGGATCTTTTGCACCATCAGCAACAATAACTACGCCTCTAACTTCCGGCATTACCTTTTTTAAAACTATTGGCTGGTTTTGACCGCCTGTATTTTGGGATGTAACAATTTTATTATTTGACTCTGTTTGTACAGTCGTCCTCATACCACCATTATTGTCTTTTTCATTTGTTGTTGTCTGAGATTGTACTATATCCATTGCCGCAACTACCTCATCATTGGAATCCAATGTCACCAAAACATCTACATTGCCTACTCCGTGAATCTTGGATAGAATGTTTTTCAGTTCTATCTCAAGTCCATTAGCATAATCCTCTTCGGTCATTTGCTTTACGACCATCTGCTTATCCGAGTTTTTATTTGTAGGTTTGGGCTTAATAAAAATACTGGCCCCAATCAAAAGGATTAATCCAATTATTAATATTACTGCTAAATCTTGTATAGTTTTACTATCGGTTTTTAATAATTTTTCCTTTAGTTTATTGAAATCCACATTTTATCCCCCTTTCATTTAATTATTTTTCTTCTATAGTTATATTCTTTAACGGTACATTATAGAATGTACTTATATCATTTTTAATATCATCAATATTATTTTTTTTATCATTTGATTGATTTATATTTATTACAACCTTGTCGACATTTCCCTTAGTATTTGGTTTTTCATTAGTTACATTAGATATTTTTATATCAAGACTTTCTATTTTACCAAAATATTTATCATTGATATCATTATCTATTTTAGCATCAACTTGAACATTGGCAGCATCAACTTTTGTCAGTATTCTTTCTTTGATTTGTTCATTCAATCTTCTTTTGTACTCATCAACTATGAGTTTATTTCTCTCTACTTCAGCTTGCTTTGATACGGAATTAATATCAATATCGTTATAGCCATATTCATTTTTTAAAACGGCACTGTTTATATCAATTCCACCCTTTAAGAAAGTTAATATAGGGTTAATTATAGTCATCATAATAATTAAACCTATGACGACTTTAACATATTTTTTTATACTTGAAGATGGAACCATAAATTCAAATATTACCGCTAAAATTGATATATATGCTATTTGTAATATCCAATTTTTTATCATCTCCATGTTTTTTACATTCCCTTCATTTTACGTTTATCTCATCATAACACTTACACTGGCCGCATTTATTACCGCTGTTATCGATAAAAACATCATAATTGTAACTGAAACTAATGCCGCAAAAATATATGCTATAGATGTTGCAATATCTGATATAAAATCAACTATCCTCTTATCCGCTATTGGTTCGATAACCGCCGCAGAAAGCTTATATATAATCATAAGTGTTAATATCTTAATAATAGGCATAATTGATATTAAAATTATTGCAATTAAACCGAATGTACTTATAGCACCCTTAATTAAGAAAGAAGCCCCCATTATTGCATCTATACTGTCAGATAAAATACTACCCACAATAGGTAAAAAAGTGCCTACTGCATATTTCGTAGTTCTTGATATGACACCATCTGCAATTGAGGATGTTATACCTTGAATAGTAATAATACCGATAAATATGCTTAAAAGGATTGATATTGATGCTGTACATACCGTTTTAGTAAAATCACTTAGCTTATTTAAGCTAAACTTATCAGAAATACGACTTACTATTTTAATAACAGTCATAAAAAGAATAGCTGGAAATATAAAATCTCTAATTACCTGTGCTGTAAATTCCACAGCCATTATAATAGCTGGTTGAAAAAATGAAGCTGAAACATAAGCTCCTACTGATACTAACATTGTTATTAAAACCGGCAGTATTGCCTGCATAAAATCAACCATACTATTTATCGCATCTCTGCCAATATTAAGTACTCCCATAAAGCTTTTTATTGCAACTATGATTAAAACTGCGTAAACTGCTAAATGTGCAATCTGACTTATACCCTCTCTTTCAAAGGAACTTTCTAAATTAGTCAAAACAGCGCTTAATATTGCCAATAATATAAGCTGCATCAATAAACCTGATGATGTCATTAACTCCTTAAATAAGATTTTCAATATGTTATTAAATATATCTTTAGCATTAAATGTCTCTTTACCTTTTAACACATTCATTATGTACGTCTTGACATCAGTGAGAGGCATTATATTACCATATTTATCATTAATTCCCTTTATTAAAGAGTCAACTTCGCTAGTATCAACACCTTGTATCTGTGTATAAATATCTGACTTATCATCAGCATATACAGGCTTTATAGGTATCATGATTATAACGATTATGGCCAATAATACTAATATACTTTTTCTCATGTTTTTCACCTCACGGCATTATGGAGACTATTGCATCAACAAGAGCTATTATTATCGGTAATGATAGAAATACAATTATAATCTTTCCTGCTAACTCTATTTTTGAGGCTATATTCTTTTCATTCGCATCTATAGAAAGCTGTGATCCAAATTCTGCAATATATGCAATACCAATAATTTTAAAAACTGTGACGACATAAACATTGTTGATACCGCTTTTATCCGCAAGCGTATTTAAGACTGAAATAATATTGCTTATCTTGGGAATTACAATGAAGAATATGATTATTCCAGCTATTAGACTTATTATTATGGCAATATCAGGATTTGTCTCCCTTAGTATCGTTAAAATAAGCACGCAAATTATACCTATAACTACTATTTGTATAATCTCCATAAAAACAGTTCCTTTCAGTAAGTTTTATCCTTCATTTAAATCGCTAATACAATTGAAATATAGTTTTAACTGCAGTAAATAAGTTATTTATCATTGTTATCACCATCATTAATACTACGACAACACCTGCTAATGTCACCATCATTGCCTGCTCTTCCCTACCAGATCTAATTAAGATTTGATTAAGTACTGTTACAAGAATTCCAATTGCGGCTATCTTAAAAATTATATCAATGCTCAAATTTATTTCCCCCTTATATAAATATGATGATTATCGCGATTCCCACTAAAAGCCCAAGGTTTTTATACATTTTTTCATTTTTTTTGCTCGATTCTTCTGCATCAATAAGTTGTTTTTTAAGCAATTCTACCGTTAATTTATAATTATTTTCCTGATTGTAAATGTCTGAATTTCCAAGTCCGTTACCAAAAGATTTTAATATCTCAATATCTTCCTCATTTAAATTTATATCTTTCATCTTTTTAATCGCTATTTCCCATGCTTCGCCAGCCGTATATCCTTTGTTAGAGTTTAATATTTCAGAAGTTGATATAAATAATTGTTTAACACTCAAATTAGAAATTTTTGATACTTTCATAAAGGCTTCTGATAAAGTAATCTTGCCGTATGTAATCTCTGTCATTAAAATGTTTAAACTTGAAATTAATGATCTTAATGTGCGCCATCTTAAAGAATATTTTAATGAGAGAATGTATCCAATTAATGTCGATGAAGCTAAAACCATTGTCATACCAATTATTTTTATCATATTAATCTACATCCTTTCTATAAGGACCTTTGAAAATAGTTTTGAGATCTCTATCAAGGATAGATTCAATAGTTCCAGCGCCTTTTCTTTTGCTTAAAATAATATATCTTTCAAATTCCTTTCCACTTATAAGTTCATTAAGATATTCTTTTCTTATAATGTCACTTATGTCATTTCCGTGCACAGTTGTAATGATATTAACACCTGCATTTACTGCTTCATGTATTGCTGTAATATCTTCGATTTTGCCTATTTCATCTGTGATTATAACACGTGGTGACATTGATCTTATCATCATCAATATTCCTAAATGCTTTGGACATGAATCAAGTATATCAGTACGGTATCCAACATCATTTTGTGGATCACCTTTGTAACATGCTGCAATTTCAGACCTTTCGTCTATTATCGAGATATTATCGCCTTTAAAGTCAAGTGTCTTCATTCCATTGCTTATATTTCTCGCTATATCCCTTAATAAAGTAGTTTTCCCACATTGAGGGGGAGAAATTATCAATGTGTTATATATAGTATCTGATTGTTTTAAAATATAACGCATGATTTCATCAGAGACACCGATACATTCTCTCATTATTCTGTAATTAAATCCAGATACATTTATAATAGTCTTTATCATTCCATTCTCGAGAACACACTTTCCACATATTCCAACTCTATATCCACCTTTTAATGTTATATATCCATTTTTAATCTCATCTTCAAAAGCATAGATAGAAGACTTAGAGATTAACTGCAATGCTTTTTCACAATCATCATTCGTAACTCTGTAAGCAAAATCAGCTAAATCTACTATTCTACCTTCACTTGATATAAATCGTTCTTGGTTATCTATATGAATCATTAAGGGTTTATTAATTCTCAGTCTTATCTCCTCCATTTTTGCCTTTATATTTTTGGGTATCTTTATAATTATATTTCTTACATTAAATGGCAAAGAGTTAAGTAGTTCATTATAATTTTTACTTTCGTTTATCATAACATGTCCTCCTCTCTACAAAAATTATATTTACTAATGTAAATATTTATGAATAAAAAAAATACCCACTATAAAATAGTGAGTATTTTTAACTAATCATTAATTAATGTTATTCCTTATCGTCATTATCATCTTCACAAACAATAACATCATTTATATTAACTGTTTCATTACAATGAGGACATACAAGCTCTGTGTCACCGTCGTCAAGAAGGTCCTCTTCAACGCTCATTAACATATGGCAATGAGGACATTCTACCTCAACATATTCATCGTCATCATATTCATCGTCATAAACTTCATCTTCAACGTCCGACAAATCTTCATCAATTGCACCTACATAATCATCGAGCTCTGATTGAGATTCTTCTATGTCATTTATTGCATCTGCAAAATCTTCAAGTGCATCGATAATAGCAAGCAAAACTTTGCCTTCCTTTGTAGTTTCATCAATCTCAAGACCATCTACGAGGCCTCTTAGATATGAAACTCTTTCATTTAAATACTCCATTCACAATACCTCCTTTTTTATTATTATTTTTAAAAGGGTAATAAACTATACTCTTTCCAAGTATTCTGAAGTCCTTGTATCAATTTTTATAATGTCACCTTGATTTACAAACAATGGCACTTGAATTATTGCACCTGTTTCAACTTTTGCCGGCTTTGAGCCACCTGTTGCTGTATCACCTTTAAAACCAGGCTCAGTTTCAACTACTTCAAGTTCAACAAATGTTGGTGGCTCAACTGAAAAAGCTTCACCCTTATAAAACTTTATTGTTGCCGTCATGTTTTCTTTTAAGAACTTCATTGCGTCTTCAACTTTTTCGTAGTTTAAAGGAATCTGCTCGAATGTTTCAGTATCCATAAAATAATATAAATTGCCGTCATTATATAGATACTGCATATCCTTTCTTTCTATAACTGCTTCTTCAACTTTTTCAGTAGGGTTAAAAGTTCTTTCAACAACTGCTCCTGTAATTACATTTTTTAACCTTGTTCTTACAAAAGCTGCACCTTTCCCCGGTTTTACGTGTTGAAAGTCTACTACTGTAAATACCTGACCATCAATGTCGATTGTCATTCCTTTTCTGAATTCTCCTGCTGATACCAATTAATATCCCTCCATCATTAGTTATACTTCTATTAATACTTTGGGCGAATTTGTTAAATCAATAACGCCATCCTCTTTTAATAATACCATATCTTCTATTCTAACGCCACCAAAATCGGGAATATATATTCCAGGTTCGATTGTCACAATCATGCCTGCTTTTAATACATTATTTCCTCTTGGGCTCAATACGGGTCTTTCATGTATTTCAAGACCAACACCATGTCCTAATGAATGTCCAAAATAATTTCCATACCCTTTTTCATCAATTACCCTTCTTGCTAGATTATCTCCTTCATTTTCTATCATTCCTGCTTTTAGATTGTTGATTGCATTCATCTGCGCTTCTAAAACTGTATTGTAAATTTCTTTTTGTCTGTCATTTGCCTTTCCTACAACAACTGTCCTTGTCATGTCTGAACAATAACCATTTACTTTGCATCCATAATCAAATGTCACAAAATCTCCATTTTCTATAATCTTATCAGAAGCTTTTCCATGTGGCATTGATGATCTCTTTCCTGATGCAACTATAAAATCAAATGATTTATCTTCAGCACCAAGCTTTTTCATGTGGTATTCCATTTCTAAAGCGATATCTCTTTCTTTCATTCCAACTTTTATAAACTTAAGGAAATATTCAAATGTATTTTCTGTTATATATTGCGCTTTTTTTATATTTTCTATTTCGGTTTCATCTTTTATTTCTCTTAATCCCTCTATAAAGCTTTTTTCCGGTATAAGCTCTACATTTAATTTGTCCTTTAATTCGCTATATTGTCCATATGTAAGATAATCTTCCTCAAAACCTAGTTTTTTAATATGTAGCATATCTACATACTCTTTAATTGCGTCCATAATCCCGGTTTTATGTTCTATAATATTAAAATCCTTCACTTCATGTAATGCCTGTTCAGTATATCTTGAATCTGTTATAAAATAAGAATCTTTTTTGCTTATTATGGCTACACTATCATCGCCAGTAAAGCCTGTCACATATGTAACATTAACAGGTTTAAAGATAATAAAACCATCTAAGCCCTTTTCATTCAATAAATTTTTAGAAGCATTTAATCTACTATACAAATTATCACTCCTCCAACGAGTCTTCTAATAATTTTACAGCGTTTAAAGCAAGTACATAACTATATGGTCCAAAACCGGAAATTTGCCCTAAGCATCTTGTCGCTGTCACAGATGTATGCCTGAAATCTTCACGCTTTTGAATATTTGATAGATGAACTTCTATAACAGGTATATCTATGGCACCAATTGCATCCATTATAGCATAGCTATAATGTGAATATGCACCTGGATTTATTATAATCGCATCAAAATTATTCTTTGCAGAGTGGATAAAATCTATAATCTCTCCTTCGCTGTTTGATTGCTGAATTTTTACGGCTAAATCAAGTTTCGATGCTTCCCTCTTTATTATATTATTAATCTCTTCAAAACTTACATTACCATAAATATTTGTCTCTCTGCTTCCGGTCAAATTCAAATTTGGACCGTGTATAATAAGTACTCTTTTCATAATAAATACCTCACTTTAAAAATTTTATTCTCTTATCTGTCCATTTCCGAGAATTATATATTTATATGTTGTTAATTCTTTAAGACCCATAGGACCCCTTGCATGCATTTTTTGTGTACTTATACCTATCTCAGCGCCAAAGCCGAATTCACCGCCATCCGTAAATCTTGTAGATGCATTGACATATACAGCAGCAGAGTCAATAGCTTTTAAAAACTTCATGGCGTTAGTATAATTTTCTGTTACTATACTCTCTGAATGGCCTGACGAATATTTTGTAATGTGTTCTATAGCATCATCTATGCTATCAACAACTTTGACCGCAAGTATCAAGTCAAGGTACTCAGTTCTCCAATCTTCTTCACTTGCCTCTTTTACATCACTGCATATAGATTTTGTTATGTCACACCCTCTTATTTCAACCCCTAAGGATGTCAATTTTTCTATCATAGTCGGTAAAAAGTTCTTGGCAATATCTTTATGTATTAGAACTGTCTCTATCGCATTGCAAACCCCTGGCCTCTGTGTCTTCGCATTTACGATTATTTTATGTGCCATATCTAAATCAGCATATGAATCAACATACACGTGGCAATTGCCAACACCTGTTTCTATTACCGGTATTGTAGAATTTTTTATAACATTTTGTATTAACCCGGCACCACCTCTCGGTATTAATAGGTCAATTTTGCCGTTTAATTTCATCATGCGGTTTACTTCTTCTCTGTCAGTATTTTCTATAAGCTGTATTGCACCATCAGGAATACCAGACTCAATTGCCGCTTTAGAGATTGTTTCAACAATAGCTATATTTGAATTTATGGCATCACTGCCACCTCTTAATATTACCGCATTTCCCGATTTAAGACAAAGTCCTGCTGCATCGGCTGTAACATTTGGCCTTGATTCAAATATTATCCCTATAACGCCTATAGGGCATCTCATCTTGCCTATTTGAAGACCATTTGGCCTTTTCCACATCTCTTCTATATTGCCAACAGGGTCGGGAAGAGCTGAAATTTCGAGTAGACCCTTAGCCATTCCTTCAATACGCTTTTCATTAAGCCTTAACCTATCAATTAAAGCTGCTTTAACACCTTTTTTCTCAGCATACAACACATCACGTTTATTTGCTTCAATAATAATACCTCTATTATTGATGAGCATATCAGCCATATTTTTAAGAGCTTTGTTTTTAACATTTTCATCAATCAATGCTAATTTTCTGGATGCTATTTTAGCCTTATCTGCTTTTATTTCAATCTCCATTTTTTTAACCTCCTTTAACATTATACAATAATATTAAACATAAATCAGCTTATAATAACTAAATTATCTCTATGGATAACCTCATCATAGTTTTTATATCCCAATATTTTCTCTATGTCACCAGATTTATACCCCTTTATTTTATCAACTTCAGATGATGTATAATTAATTAATCCTCTTGCAATTTCTTTGTCATTAGTATCAACTATAGAAACACAATCACCTACAGAATATTCACCATCTGTATATTTTATACCACCTGGCAAAAGGCTTTTTCCTTTATTTAATATGGCATTTTTAGCACCGTCATCTATGACTAATTTACCTAATACACTTGCATTGAAGGCAATCCATACCTTTCTACTGGAAATTGGATTTTGCATTGGTATAAATGTAGTGCCTATTTTCTCACCATTTGCAATCCTATTTAAAACATTGTCAAGTTTTCCATTTGCTATAATCATTTTTACACCTGAATTATAGCATATCTTTGCTGCCTGCATCTTAGTGTACATTCCACCTGTACCAAATTTTGTACCGGCACCGCCAGCAATATCAAAAAGTTTATCTGAAAATTCCTCTACGATATCGATCAAAATGGCGTCATTGTTAATCGAAGGATTTTTGTTGTAAAGCCCGTCAATATCTGTTAATATTATCAAAATGTCTGCTTCAATAAGACTTGCTACAAGTGCTGAAAGTGTATCATTATCGCCTATTTTTATTTCATCAACAGTAACCGTATCATTTTCATTTATTATTGGCACTACACCATAGTTTAATAGGTTTGATATTGTATAACTTATATTTAAGTATCTATCCCTTATAGAAAAATCGTCTTTTGTTAGCAAAAGCTGTGCAGTTACCTTTCCATACTCATTGAAAAATTTCTCGTAAAGTTCAATTAGTAATCCTTGTCCTACTGCAGCAAGTGATTGCTTTTCCGGCAGTGTTTTAGGCTTTTGTTTTATATTAAGCTTTCCCATTCCTGCACCGATTGCACCTGATGTAACAAGTATAACTTTATCGCCTCTATTTTGCAAATTTGATATCTGCCTCGACAATTTTTCCATCATCTCTAGATTTAGCTGACCATTTTCATATGTCAAGGTACTCGTACCAACTTTAACAACTATTTTCATAAAATATCCATCCTCGTCCTGGGTTTCATTTGTTCTTTAGTTTTGAATATGCCTCAATAACCGCTAAAGCTGCATCATTTATAGTCATGTCAGAAACATCAATTGTATAATCTGCAAATTTATAATAATGTTCCCTTTCATTTAGTAGCTTTTGTACTCTTTCAAGTGTATCATTACACATCAGTAAAGGTCTATCTTTGTTTTCACCCATATTCCTTACAATGATTTCAGGCCTTGCTTTTAAACATATTACAACGCCATTTTTTCTTAATTGTACTATATTTGATGGGTTTAATACAACCCCACCTCCTGTAGAAACAACATAATTTTTTAATCTCGATGCTCTTCTTACTGCAGTTTTTTCGATACCTCTAAAGTATTTTTCACCGTATTTATCAAAAATTTGCGGCACACTTATACCGCAAATTTTTTCAATCAAGCTATCGGTATCAATAAAGCCGAAACTTAATATATTAGCAACATTTTTTCCAACTGTAGTTTTACCAGTTGCCATAAAACCTGTTAAAGCAATGTTTTTCATCGGTACTAATTTCCTCCGGTTGTTTTCCCATTATTATTTAGAGTATTATTTTGTGGCGGTATCACTTTAAGTGCATTATTTAAAGTATCTGTTATAATCTTATTTACATCAATACTCGGTATTGTTTGTTGGTTATTTTGCTTATTTCCTTGATTTTGCATATTTTGTTGAACCTCTTCCAATGGTTTAAATGGATTGCTCCTACCAGTTGTTGATGAAGGTTTGAGATAGCTACCACCTTTTTGATTCATAGAATATATCACTAAGCTCATATTTAGTGTTAATGAATCAGATTCTTTGTCATTTAAAATCTCTAAAGATTTTATATCGTTAATTCTTTTTAACTTTTGAATTTCACTTATAAACGCAGATATATTATTATAATTACCTGTAACGCTAATATTGACTGGTATTTCAACATATTTTTTCTGTGATTTACTATTTCCACCATTTTGCTGTTGCAAATTTTGTTGAGGTGGATTTTGGTTTTGTCCTTGATTTCCATTATTCTGGAAATTTATTTCTTTAAAATTTACACCAGTCGATGCAATGATATTATCCAAAGAGACAATAAATTCTTCAATATTCTCATAATCAGGCAATTCTTCATTCGTAGTATTTATCTTTTGCTCAACTTTCGTTAAACTTTCATTCAAATTCTTTAAATTTAACATATCATATTTATTTGACTCCGTTTTTAGGCTTGTAACTTCATTTTTAAGCTTACTGATATTAGAAAGCTGGCTTGACAAAACAAACTGATAATATAAAGCTATTATGCCTATTACAAGAGCAAGTAATATAAGTACCCTTTCCCTATTTGTCAATTTCATAATATTATACCACCTTAAGTTTAATCTGCAAAGTATATTTTATAAGCCCGTTATCAGATTTTTTTGCCGATACTAAGTTTATGTCATCAACATAATTAAGTTTTCTTAAATTTTGCATAAAATCTGATAAAAATTTATTCATATATGTATTGCCGGTTATTTCAATTACATTGTTGCTAAATTTCAAATCAGTAATAGAAACTTTATCAGGAATATTTACTGATATGTCATCCAATATTTTTGTCATGTCAAATTTATTTTTGTTAAGAACCTTTATAAGTGCTTCCTTATCGGCTAAATATTTTATACGGTTTTGTACTTTTAACTCAATATCAGTTTTTTCTTTTAACTGACTAAGTTTATTATTAAAAACTGATTTATCGTGATTAAGTTTCTGTATGTAAATTTGCGGCAAAAAAATAATTGCTGAAAAAATACATAATATTATGACACCATTTACAAGATTCCTTATTTTCTTCTTTTTATTGTATTCCCTCGTTTTGATTTCTTCTGGTATAAGATTTATATCCTTCATTTTATTCACCTCTAATCAAAGAGCCAAGAACAGGCAAAAAATAAACATAGTCATCACTATCATATGTTATAACAGGTACTTTAAAATAATTTTCAATATATTTGCCGAGTCCAATAAGTTTTGAAGTTCCGCCTATTAATTGTATCCCATTTAAGCTTTTATGATATGATGATTCAAAAAAATCAAAAATCCTTGATATCTCATTTAGCTTGCTATTTAAATGCTCCTTAACATGTTCTTTTAAATCGCTATACTGTTCATCATCTATTAAAAAAGGTTTTGTCCTTTTATACTCTTCTGCAGAACTAAAATCTATATTGTACATATTTGCAATTATCTCAGTTATATCATTGCCACCAAATTGTACTATCCTGCTGAAAGCATACTTTCCTTCATTTAGTAACGTAATATCTGTGTACGCAGCACCTATATTCACAATCGAAACACTGCCTTTAAGTTTACATAATTTATTTACTGACTTATAAATACAGTTGCTGTATACATCTATTACTTCTATACGCATTTTCAACATATCTGTCAACTTCACATATTCAGATATCATATTTTTGGGCGCTGCCACAATCATGACTTTTGTTTTTTTACTATCTTCATCATTATCAATTTGCTTATAATCGATAATGTATTCATCTGAATTGGGTATATACTGATCAATTTCATATTTTAAAGCGCTTTTTAATTCATCATCTTTCATCATCGGCATTATAATTTCTCTTATTATGATATCCGTACTTGAAACACAAAAAAATAACTTCTTTTCTTTAAGAAAATTCTTCTTCAAAATTTCATTTAAAAATTGAAAAAGTAGATTAATATCTTTTATATATCCATTTTCAATACAATTATGAGGCGTCCTTTCGATAATCATATTATTTAATTTTGTATTTTTTTTATCAAAACTACCTATCTTGGTGTAAAAGCTGCCTATGTCAAATCCGATCATATTTGATCCTCTCCATGACGCTTGTGTTCATTCACAAAATATGCTGCCTTTGTAATCTTGCTTATAATGTCCACTTCAAATTGCTGTTTTAGCTCATTAACTTTATTATATAATTCACCTTTTTCTGTTACATAATATTTGGATGGCAAACTGTTAAGTGTCAATGCCATTATATCAAGTTTGCACTTTTCACATTTACACACATCCAGATCCTTTAATACATTGTCAATAATATCCTTTACCGCTTCTTCCATATAATTTTTTAATTCCATATATCTTCTCTCCTTTAATTTGATGGTGGTATATTGTCAATTGTCCAACTTTGAATTGACAATGGGTTGCCAGATTTATTTAAGTCAAGAATTAAAGTGGCATGGCCGTATCTTGTAAGTTTACCGTAGGTACCCGTAGATTCCACTTTGATGTAGAAATAAGGATATGATGGTTCATTATCTTTATATTGATAATATGGCGGTATGATAGTTATACTGTTAATCTTTGCTGTCATATTATTACCATTAAGTGTATATAACTTTATATATTGAGGAAAAACAGTTTGCTCAAGGTAGCTCTTTACAGCTTGATAAATACCTTGATATAATACATTAGGATCTACATTTTTATTTACTTGTTTATATGTAGCTATAATAGTTTTAGCTACACTATTCATTAAATTATTTAAATCTGTCATCATTTGCTGGCTAAAAATGCCTTTTGCAATATCAAGACCCGCTTCAGCTGAATAATTAACTGAAATATTATTGCCATATGCATATGATGCTTTATACTCATATAATGATATCTCTAAAACTGTTACTCCTAAAACAGACAATACTAATAATACCATTAATGTAAATATAAGTGCAGATCCTTTATTGTTGTACATTTATATTACCCTTTCTTAAAAAAATATCTGTTGATAAAGTAAATTCTCCTGTTCCATCATCTTTTTTGCCACCTATCTCTATATTGATCATCTTATCAGTTATTACTTTAATATTAAATATATATATATCTATTGCTAATTGATTTTTAATACCATTTTTTTCACGATAGATTATATTATTATTAAAAGAAAACTTTATATTGCCGTCCTCATTAATAACGGTAATTGAATGGGCAATATTATTATCAAAATTACTCAATATAATGCCATTACTATTTTGATTGATCTGATTCGTTATATATGTCATAGCATATCTAACATTTTGTTCAATGTCGATATTTTTTTGTGTGCTGACATATGATTTATAGCTTGAATAATATAATGTTGAATAAATTGATAAAACAATACCAATTATTGCTAATGTGACTAATAACTCTATTAATGTATATCCTTTATTGATTTTCACCAATTCCATGGTATAAAAAACCACCACCACTCATAATTAGGATCCCAGAATTGTAATGCTTTAGGTATTTTTAGCTCTATTCCCTTTTCAGCTTTTATTTTTACGATTGTATCTTCTGCTATAGAATAAAGATCTTTCAATCCATTGAACCAATCATAAAATATAGTTGAAAAAATTATTTTAAATGCATCTAATAGGCCAATTTTCCATACAGCCACAAATACTGCAAAAAGAAAACCCCACCAAACAATTTTTGCAAGATCCGTTATTTTATCATAATCTATTGGTGGCACATTATTAAAATCAATATTAGGAACGGTCCAATTTATATTTGTCATAGGACCTAAAAATGTTAAAGTATAATTTATATTTGAATTTATTTTCGATACTTGTATAATGTATTTTCTTAAATTTCCAATTGTATCATCATTAGTATTTAATTTATTAATAATTAAACCTTTATTTAATAATTCTTTATTTTTATTTTCTATCAATTGGCTTATAAAATTCGCTAATGCATCGCCTGTTAATTGTTGCGCTTTAATATCTTCCGCAATACTTTGTGCAATAGTAGCTTCTTGTGTTCTAATTTTTGAATCTGCATTTGTTATAACAGATTGATGAAATACCCCCAACAATGGTACCGCTGCTATTGCAAATAATGCTATTGCGACTAAAACTTCTATTAATGTCATGCCTTGTGTATTTTTTAGATATTTCATTCCTCTCACCTCAATAATTCCCTTTAATCATGACTCTGCCTGTAGCTGGTAATATGGTTATCTCTATCTTTTTATTCGAATTATATAAATAAATTGTGCATCCACCGGATATTGGAGCACCTTGGTCGGAAAATGATATATCCATAGAATTATTGCTATAAATTGTAATACCATCCGGTAAAATTTTAGTTTTTATCCTTTTACTCATAGTTCCTGGTTTGTTTATGTAATAGCCACTATGGTCAGTCTGTATTGATAAATATAGCTTCTCATTCTCATATATGTTTTTTTGTTGTACATACCTTATGTCATTTATTAATTCATTTGCAATCATATTAAGTCTAAAGTGAGATATCTTTGCCTTAAAAAAATTTGTTGTTGGCAATGTTATTAGTACAGTCACTGCTAATATGGATAATACCGTGATTAACTCGATTAATGTTAATCCTTTATCATTAGTTCTCATAAATCCTCCGTGGTTATAACATATTTTCTTTTGCATTCCTCAAAGGTATGAGATTCTTCGCAGCCCTCTGGTGACATCTATCATATTATTCAAGAGTCTGAGATTTTTCGTAGCGATTGGATGATACATAATGGAATTACCCTCTAATGTATCCTATGTATAGATTCAATAAATCATATCCATATAATATTGATATAAGACATGCCATACTTATATATGGTCCAAACGGTATATAGTCCTTACGTGTCTTAACCTTAAGGATAATTAAGATAATTCCGCCTATTGCACCTAAAAGTACGGCTATAAATAATGTTGTTAGTGTGAGTTTCCAACCTACAAATAGACCGATCAAAGCCATAAGCTTTATATCACCACCACCCATACCACCGCCAGAAATAATAGATATAAGGAGAAGTATGCCTCCACCGAGTGCAAAACCAATGACGTAGTCTAATATACCATAATTGTACAATAAAACTCTAAATATAATACCACCAATAAGCCCTGTTAAAATTATCTTATTCGGTATTATTTTATGCTCTATATCAATAAAGGTTATTGCAACTAAAACAGCCGATAAAAATATATATGACAACGCTTTTATGCTAAGACCGAAATGATAAAATATAATAAAAAATATGAATCCGGTTAAAAATTCTACAGCAGGATACCGAATTGATATTTTTTCGCCGCAGTGCCTACATCTTCCTTTAAGTAAAATATAACTTAAAACAGGAAATAAATCAACAGGTTTTAACTTATGCCCGCACTTTGTACAATGTGATGGAGGATAAACTATGGATTCTTTACGTGGTATACGGTATATGACCACATTCAAGAAACTGCCGATTATTGTGCCGAATATAAATACGAGTATGTATTGTAAATACATGATAGCCTCCTACGTAAAAAGGTCAGGGAGGGCACTAATGTGCCATCCCAGTTAAATTGTTAATTAGATGGCGGTGTTGGATAATACTCCGTCTCACCAATTTTAACAGTTGCTTGTCCATTAGATGTAATGAGTGTAAAGTCTCCATTTGCTGATGTTTTAGGAACTTTATTTAAATACCCATCTACTACTAATTGATTTATATTATTATTTGGAACTTCATTAACTCCCTTTTCTGCCATATATCTCTCGGCTGCCTGTCCTATAATTTGGGCATTTGCTATATCAGCATTTTTTCTTGCGGTGGAAATTGAACCTGTAATCCTTGGTACTGCAATAGCTGCCAAAATACCAAGTATTGCTATTACTACTATTAATTCCACCAATGTAAAACCTTTTTCATCTTTATTTAATGTCTTTACGAACCATGCCATGTTTTTCACCCCCTTTCTCTTTCCCCATTTGTTGTTTTACTGCCCTACGAAGTTGTACATCTGGAACATCGGCATAACAATAGATATCACTATAAATCCAACTACCGACGCTAATACTACTATTATCAAGGGCTCTATCAACGTGGTCATCTGTGATACTGCTGCATCTACTTCGCTGTCATAAAAATCTGCTGTCTTTTTTAGTATACTATCAAGGGAGCCTGAATCTTCTCCCACGTTGATCATTTGAATGACCATTGGCGGAAATATACCCATCTTTTTTAAAGGCTCTGCAAGACCCTTTCCCCTTTTTATTTCTTCTTCCACCTTTTTTAAACCATCTGCAACGATTGTATTACCTACTACCTTTTCAATAACTGTCATTGCTTCTATTAAAGGTATGCCAGAGCTTATCAATGTAGCAAGTGTTCTTGTAAACCTCGATGTTATTACTTTTTTATTCAATGGCCCAAATATCGGTACTTTAAGTGCAAGACTATCATAAAGCCTTCTGCCATTTTCTGTTTTCAATGCTTTCATAATCAGAAATACTGTTAAAGCAATATCTGCTATGTATACATACCAGTAATGTGAAATGGAATCACTCAAGCCAAGAAGTATCATTGTAGGAAGCGGAAGCTGCGCGCCTGCATTTTTAAACATACCTACGAATGTTGGAAGGACATTTGTCACCAAAAATATTACGACACATATGGCAACTATTGAAACAACCATTGGATATGCCAAAGCTGATTTTACTTTTTGGCTTAGATTATTTTCCTTCTCAAAATGGTCCGCCATCTCATTTAAGACATTATCAAGTGTACCACTCACTTCACCGGCTTCTATCATGTTAAATAAAAGCATTGGAAATACATCTGGATGTTTTCTCATGGATTCTGAAAGTCCTTTTCCTTTTTGTACGTCCTCATAAACCTCTGATAATGCCCCTTTAAGCTTTTTATTTTCAACCTGTTCCACCATTGTAGCAAGTGATGTCACTATTGGAAGTCCTGCATTTATAAGTGTTGCAAATTGTCTGCAAAATACCGCTATGTCTTTGACTTTGACTTTTCGAGATGAATTGATGCTTTCAAATATATCTTTTTTCTCTTCTTTTTCTTTAATGTCCAATATGTAATAATTCTTTTGTTTTAGATTATCTATGCATACAGTTTTTGACTCAAGTTCAAGTGTTCCTGTTATAAGATTGCCATCACTATCCTTGACTTTATAACTATATACTGGCATATTATGCCTTCCTTTCACATGATTAGGATTTGTTGGAAATAATATCTTAGTATTCCTAACGGGTCTGCGATTCTTCGCGACCCCCAGAATGACATAAGTTATATTCTTCATGAATCAAAGATTTCTTAGATGGTTTTAATAAATTAAGCTTCTACATTGGATTTTTTATATCATTCTTGAGAAATTTTCTCTATCAACGCAATATGTCAGTGCATCGTCCATAGATATCAAATTCCTCTTTAAAAGCTGTGATATAGACATATCCATTGTTATCATCCCAAATTTATTGCCTGTCTGTATCATCGATTGTATTTGGAATGATTTACCTTCCCGTATAAGATTCCTTATAGCAGGTGTTGCAATCATTACCTCAACTGCAACAACACGGCCAGAATTATCTATTTTAGGAAGTAGCTGTTGTGATATGATGCCTTCTAATACATTTGAGAGCTGTACTTTTATCTGCTGTTGTTGGTGCGGCGGAAAAACATCAATGATTCTATCAATAGTCTTTGCAGCACCTATTGTATGTAGTGTAGATAGAACAAGATGTCCAGTCTCGGCCGCTGTTATAGCAATCTGAATAGTTTCCAAATCCCTCATCTCACCTACAAGTATCACATCAGGGTCCTCTCTCATAGCAGCTCTTAATGCATTTGCATATGATATAGAGTCATGACCTATTTCTCTCTGATTTACTATACTTCTTTTGTGCTTATGTAAATATTCTATAGGATCTTCAAGTGTCAATATATGACAGTTACGTTCGTTATTTATAAGGTCAATCATGGAAGCCAATGTCGTTGATTTGCCACTGCCTGTTGGTCCTGTCACAAGTATAAGACCTCTCGTCTTTAAAGCAAGTTCTCTTGTAACACTTGGAAGCCCCAATTCTTCTAAGGTGGGTATTCTTAAAGATACAGACCTTATTGCAAGACTATATGTACCTCTTTGCTTATATGCATTTATTCTAAATCTTCCAAGACCTTTTACAGAATATGAAAGGTCTATGTCACCAGTTTCATCAAGCTTATTGAGCTCGTCACTTTTAAGCAGATCTCGCGTCATGTCTTCCGTGTCCTGTGGTGTAAGTGGAGGTAAATCAAGCTTTTCAAGATAGCCATTTATTCTCAATACTGGTGGGATTCCAACCGTTATATGTAAATCAGATGCACCTTTCTCAACTACAAGTTTTAGTAAATCATTTGCTTTCATTTGTTTATCACCTTTTTTATTGAGATTCCTCTATTAAGCTTATTAAATTAAGCCCCTACTTTAATCAATACCCTTAAATTAATTCTTTATAATTTGTGATTCTTCTTCGCTGTGTTCAATGAAAAATATAAAAAATCAATCCTCATATGTTAGTCTTAGCATTTCATCGATCGTTGTAATGCCTTCAAGAACAAGCCTTTTTGCACTTTCCCTCAATACATGCATACCATTTGTTATTGCCTCATTTGTTATTATATCCGACGATGCTTTTTCGTTTGTTAGCTCTTTTATTTTTGGCGTCATCATCATTATTTCATATATAGGTGTTCTACCTCTATAGCCTGTTTTATTGCAAACAGCACACCCTTTCCCACGATAAAGTTTTAAATTCTCATGTATATCTATTCCGAGTATTGCCTTTTCTCTATTTGATGCTTCGTATTCTACCTTGCAATTATTGCAAATTTTTCGCGCAAGCCTTTGCGCTATAACACCTACTATTGACGATGAAACAAGATATGGCTCAATGCCCATATCAATTAGCCTTGTTATAGCACCTGCAGCATCATTTGTATGCAGTGTCGATAAAACAAGATGACCAGTTATGGAAGAACGTATTGCTATTTCTGCTGTTTCCCTATCCCTTATCTCACCTATCATGATGATATCTGGATCCTGCCTCAATATCGACCTTAAAGCAGTTGCAAAAGTAAGCCCAGCTTTTTCATTTACTTGAACTTGATTAATACCTTCTAGCGTGTATTCTACAGGGTCTTCAACCGTTATAATATTTATATCAGGTTTGTTTAGCTCCTTCAGCATTGCATAGAGTGTCGTTGTTTTACCGCTTCCTGTAGGCCCTGTAAGAAGGATAATACCATTTGGATGGCTTATTAAACTATCAAATAAATTCATTTCCTCTTCGCTTAATCCAAGTTTATCTTTTGTTATTATAAATCCGCTTTTATCAAGTATCCTTAAAACAATCTTTTCTCCATAAATGGTAGGTAGTGATGATACCCTTATGTCAATACTTCTACCATCTATATTTGTCTCTATCTTCCCATCTTGTGGTATTCTTCTCTCAGCTATATTCATATTTGCCATTATTTTTATCCTTGTTATTACGGGCCCTTGGGTGTTTTTTATAACCCTCATTGCCTCATGAAGCTCACCATCAACTCTATACCTTATTCTCAAATCTTTCTCTGTTGGCTCTATATGTACATCAGAAGCCCTTCCTTTAACAGCCTGCTCAATGATAGAATTTACAAGTCTTACAGCAGGTGCGTTATTTATTTCCTCTTCTGAAAGGCTTTCAATAGTATTATTTTCAATATCTATACCATGCTGATTAAGTTCTTTTTTGAAATCCTGTACTGCTTTTTCGGCTTCTTCTTTCCCAAATACTCTGTCGATAGCTTTTAATATTCCATCTTCTGAAGCAATCAATGGTTTTACATTCATTTTTGTTATAAGCTTTATATCATCTATGGCAAATATATTGAGGGGGTCTGCCATTGCAACCTGTAACCCATCATGGTCTTTTTTTATTGGTATTACTATATGTCTTTTTGCAATGGATTCAGGTATTAACTTTGCTACATTGGGATCTATAAAAACTTTTTTAATATCAATATGTGGTATACCAAGCTGAAATTCTAATGCTTCTATTATTTGCTCTTCTGTAAGATAGCCTTCCTTAACAAGTATTTTCCCGAGTTTTTCACCCGTTTTTTTTTGTAACATTATAGCATTATCAAGCTGAGATTTATCAATGAGTCCGACCTCAACAAGAAGGTCTCCCAATCTTTTTTTGACCATTAAATTCTTCCTCCAAATAAATAAAGCCGACATAAAGCCGGTTGCGCCACTATATCAGTGAGTCATAAGGCGCCCAAATATATACTCACGTCATATAATCTAATATTCATAATAATTATATAAAAATACCTTTCATATGACAATAAATTCTTTTATTGTCATAAATATCAGTGTATTTATATATATTCTACATTATTTGATAAATTCCTTCTTTCTTAGGACATTTACAATTAAATTTTTGTTAAAATTTTTCCCAAACCAGATTTTAAAGGAATTATTAGCCTGATTTATTAACATATTCAAGCCATTTGAATTTTTTATTCCGTATTTTTTAGCATACCTTAAAAATAAGGTTTCTTTAGGATTATATATAAGGTCATAAATAAATTTAGCCTTTCTTATAATCTTTTCATCAACAGGTGTGGCATTTACATTTGGAAACATTCCAACACTTGTTGCATTTATTAGTATATCGATATTATCAAAGTCAATTAATTCATCCAATGAAGTGTATTTGCATTCGGTTCTAAATTTTTCTTTTATGTATTTATAAAGATTATACGCTTTTCCTTCAGTTCTATTTGCTATTGTAATGGAATTTACATCATTAAGCGAAAAAGCTACTGCTATAGCTCTAGCAGCACCACCAGCGCCTAATATAACTACATTTTTCCCCCTTATTTCTACACCTTGTTCTAAAAGGGATTCGATAAAACCAGACGCATCGGTATTATATCCTTCTAATCTTCCATCATTATTTTTTATAGTATTTACAGCACCTATTAATTTCGCCTCATCTGATATAAAATCGAGATATGGAATAACCATTTCTTTGTATGGTACAGTCACATTAACACCCATTATACCAAGAGCTTTTATACCAAATACAGCATCTTTAATATTTTCAGGCAAAACATCGAAGCAATCGTATATGCAATTTAATTTTTGATCTAAAAATGCAGTATTATGTATCAGTGGTGATAAACTATGACCAACAGGATGCCCTATTAATCCATATATCTTCGTCTTTGAGTCAATATTCACTAATATCACAACCTTTTTAATACTTGTCTTTCAAGTCTTCTCATAAGCTTTGTCCAACCGAATTCTTCTTTTGATATGGGTGTCACCAATATTGTATAAAGTCCTGCTCTATGTCCACCAAGTATATCTGTGAAAATCTGGTCACCAATAATAGCTGTTTCCTCAGGTTTTGCATCTAAAATCTTTAGTGCCTTATTAAATGCACCCCTTCTTGGCTTTATTGCCCATGCTATACCGGGAACCTCTATTTTTTCTCTAAATTCGTCTACCCTCTTATTTGTGTTATTTGAAATCAAGCATACTCTAAAATCCTTTGATTTCAGATATTTAAATAGCCTAATCACATTTCGATCCGCATATCTGACTTTTTGCGGTACAAGTGTATTGTCTATATCAACAACTAAACAATGTATACCCTTCTCTTTTAATTTTTCAAAGTCTATGTCGTATATAGTTTTTACATACATATCTGGAATTAATTTTTGGTACAATACATTCACCTCAAATTCACTTTTTAATTATACTTTATAAAAAAACAAACTGTCAATATAGACAGTTACATAGTCATCTCTTTAAATAATTTATTCAGCGCTTTTTTTTCTATTCTTGAAACATATGACCTTGATATACCAAGCATTTTTGCTATTTCTCTCTGAGTCTTTGCACCGCCATTTCTAAGTCCGTATCTTAATTCTATTATTAGTTTTTCCCTATTCTTAAGAACGCTATTTATCTTATTATAAAGTTTCTTTACCTGCATTCTTAGTTCTACTTGATCGCTTACTTCATCTGTTTCGGTTCCCAGTATATCTATTAAAGAAATTTCATTGCCTTCTTTGTCAACACCGATAGGATCCTGCAGTGATACTTCTGATTTTATTTTCTTTTCCGACCTTAGTGACATCAATATTTCATTTTCTATACATCGAGCTGCATATGTTGCAAGATGGGTCCCCTTTGATGAATCATATGTGCGAATTGCTTTTATAAGACCTATTGTTCCTATCGATATTAAATCATCAATATCTTTACCTGTATTGCTATATTTTTTAACGACATGTGCTACAAGTCTTAAGTTTCTTTCAATTAGTATGTTTTTTGCATCTTCATCACCATTTTTGTATGCTTCAAAGTACTTCTTTTCTTCTTCCAATGTTAAAGGTTGAGGAAATGAACTGGCATTTGTTAAATACCCAAAATTAATAATCTCTTTGACTATCGAAGCTACAAGTGCAATAAGTGCCGCCCACATTATTGCCACCTCCATTTTTAGTGTCACATATAAAATATATGCTTATTATTAATTTTAGGTGCAAGTCTTATCTATAATATTTCATTATTTCACCAGCAATATCTTTAAAAATTGGTGCCGCTTTTATTCCCCCGATATCACCATTTTTTACAAATATTGATATGGCATACTTAGGCTTATCATATGGAACAAATCCGGTAAACCATGCATGATATATATTTAGTTCTTTATTTACTTCTGCAGAACCAGTTTTGCCAGCAGAACCGTATTCTGTTTCTGCATTTTTACCTGTTCCGTTTGTAACAACATCCCTCATCATCTTTTTTACTATTATGGCTGTATTTTCGCTTACTACTCTATATGAATCATTTTTATGAAGATTTTCTATTTCTTTACCATTTTCGTCAACAATAGACTTAAGAAGATTTGGTACATGCCTTATACCATTATTAGCAATTGTTGCGGCGATGTCAGCGGCTTGAAGCGGTGTTATAGAAACATCGCCTTGTCCTATAGAAAGATTACCAATGCCCGCACCATATGTATTTTTTATTGATGGCAATGTACCAATTTCCTCTTCTATGGGTAAATTGTCATCTATAGTTATTCCAAATTTTTTAGCCATATTTATTATTTTATCTCCACCGGTATTTTGACCTATTTTTATAAACGTCGTATTTGATGAAACTTCAAAGGCCTTATCTATATTTATTATCCCGTTAGCTTCATCCATAAAATTATGAAATACAACACTGTTTATATTAATATATGGTTCATCAATAAAATTATCATATATATTAACTTTTCCATTTTCCAAAGCAGCCGATGCCACTATTATCTTAAATATTGATCCAGGTGGATATGCCATTAAAGCTTTATTCATTAGTTCTTCATTAGTGCTATCAAGGTAGCTGCTGATTTTATTCTGATCATAGTTTGGTCTTGACGCCATAGCAAGGATATCACCATTTTTTACATCTAAAACAACTGCTGCACCATTTATATTATTTTTATCGAGTATATTTTCTACAGCCTTTTGTATATGGTAGTCTAGGGTTGTTTCAATAGAAAAAACATTATCCGATGTACTTCTAACTTTTACACCAAGTCCTTTTAAATAATCATTATAGTTATCTTTAAAAATCGCTATAGATTCATTTCCATAAGACCTCAATGCTCTATCAAATGTATGTTCAAGGCCGGAACTAATGCTTCCATAATAACCGATAATATGTCTTGCTAGTGTGTTGGTATCATATCTTTCGGGCACGTCTAATTTAAAAATGCCAATAGGAAGTTTGCTATTGTATGTATTTAAACATTTATATTTTAAGAAATCACTTTTCGAATTTAAATCATTAAAAATTTTTTCTTTAGGATTCTCAGTTATCTTGCTTAATATAGTCGATGCCAATTCTTTGTCTATTATCATTCCAGGTACTGCATAAATATACTCTGTCGAAGTTCTATCTGTAAATGGTATCAAGTTTCTATCATATATTTCTCCTCTTTTTTGCCCCAAATTTAGACTTTTTATCTTTTGTTCAACTGCAATCTTGGCATATGATTCACCTTTAATAACTTGTATGTAAAATAGCCTTGCCATTAATCCAATTGTAAGTAATGTTAAAGAAATAGCCAAAATCACTAATCTCGTAATTTTATTGCACATAAAGAAACTCCTTTCAGGGATGTAAATATTATTCCCTGCAAGGAGTTATTAAATACGTATATTTAAACCTTTTTCCTTAGAATGTAATATTTCTCAACTGGTTTTTGCATTGGTATTTTTATTATCATCTGTGGATGTGGTGCTACATCTATTTCATTTCCATCTATATCAATTATTTTATCGACAGTTTGTGTAAAAAGGTCTTTAGGTCCCATAACTTCAATGATATCATTTTTAAAGAACCTATTCCTTTGCTCAACTATTGCCATTTTATTTTTATCGTCATAGTCAAGTACCATACCTATAATATTATAGTTTCTAATATATGCTGATGTTTCATAATTATGTGACTCCGCACCTGGCTTTCCGAAATAAAATCCCGTAGTAAAACCGCGATTGCTAGCTTTTTCAACTTCTTCTAAAAGACTTTCGTCAAAAACATATTTATCACCAAATTCGAGATAATCGTCAATTGCTTTCCTGTATGCTTTTGTAACAACAGCAACATAATAAGAACTTTTATTTCTGCCTTCAATTTTCAGACTTGTTACACCTGATTTTATAATATCCGGAACATATTTAATCATGCAAAGATCCTTTGAATTCATTATATATGTTCCTCTTTCGTCTTCTTCTATCTTCATGTACTGTCCAGGTCTTTTTTCTTCAACTAGATAATATTTCCACCTGCACGGATGTGTACATTCACCCTTATTTGCATCCCTTCCTGTTAGGTAATTGCTTAGCTGACATCTTCCAGAGTATGAAATACACATTGCACCATGAACAAATGCTTCAAGTTCAAGGTCAATCGGTGTTTTTTTTCTTATGGACTTTATTTCATTTAAAGATAATTCTCTTGCTAAAACAATTCTTTTTGCACCAAGCTTATACCAAAATATTGCGCTTTTATAGTTTACATTGTTTGCTTGTGTGCTAATATGGATTTCCATTTTTGGTGCTACTTCTTTGACAATAGAAAAAACGCCCGGATCTGATAAGATGACAGCATCTATTCCTATTTTGCTTATTTCATCAATATATTCTGGTAAGCCATCTAAGTCTTCATCATGTGGAAATATATTTACAGTCAAATATGCTTTTTTATTATGCTTTTTAATATATTCATTAGCATATTTGATTTCATCGAGGCTTAACCCTACAGCTGCTCTTAATCCATAGTGATTTCCTCCAAAGTATACGGCATCTGCACCATAATTTATCGCTATCTTAACCCTCTCAATATCACCAGCAGGTGATAAAAGCTCAATCATTTTTTGCCTCCTTTATACTAACAGACAATCCATCACCAATTGGTATAATAGATGTCACAATACCTTCTCTATTTAATATTTCATCTATAAAATCTCTCATCCTATATATTATAGTTCTTCTTTTATGTTTTACATTTATTTCATTGGCTACATATCCTTTATAAAGAATATTATCGCATATTAGAATACCATCATCATTTAGTAACCTCAAACATTCATTGAAAAATTCCTTGTAATGACCTTTTGAAGCATCTATAAATATCATATCATATTTGTTATTAAGGTTTGGTAATACTTCAATGGCATCACCTTTAATTAGTTCAACTCTATTGAGAAGTAGTGCCTTCAAAAAATTATCTTTTGCCATTTCGGCTCTTTCCAAATCCTTTTCTATAGTAATTATTTTTGCATCTTTATAAGCATTTAGCATAATAATTGATGAATAGCCAATTGCCGTACCTATTTCAAGAATATTTTTAGGCTTCTTAATTTTGACCATAGTTTCTAAAAATCTAGCAACTTCTGGCTTAACGATAGGTATAAAATTTTTATTGGCATAATCTTCTATATCTTTTAATAAACCTTTATTAACATCAAAGAGATTCCTTATATATTTAATGTCAGCATCTATCATATATTTTTACACCTTCGTAATTCAATTTATCTTTTTCTGGGCTTCTATATGGCTTATATAGGTTTTGCTGAATATGTGTGAACCATCACTTTTGGCGACATAATAATAATAATCATGCTTTGCAGGATTTAGTGCTGCTTTAATGGATTTTAAACCCGGATTGCTAATAGGACCTATAGGAAGTCCAGCATTTAAATATGTGTTATATGGTGACTCAATTTTAAGGTCATTGTATGACAGTTTATCTTTATGTTTTTTTAAAGCATATTCAACAGTTGCATCAATCTGAAGCTTCATGTTTTTATTTAGCCTATTATATATTACACCGGCTATTAATGGCCTATCACTGTCTAGTTTTGCCTCTTTTTCAATCATTGATGCAATAATTACTATCTTATCTGCAGACATACCAACTTTACCTTCATTATCTTTTATATATTTTTTATATACTTCATCAAACCTTGAAAGCATAAGATTTATTATATCGTCTTCACTTGCACCGTTTTTTACTAAATATGTGTCAGGGAAAAGATACCCTTCAAGGCGATCTGGACGACTATAGGGAACATTTTTTAAAAAATCATAATTAAATACACCATATTGTGCATCTTTTAAAAATTTATCCTTATTAACAAGCCCCATATATTGAAGCCTATCAGCTATTTCGCTTACTGTGAATCCTTCCGGTATAGTGACTTTTACAGAGTCTATTATTGACTTTCCATCTTTTAACTTTTTAATTATTTCGTCTGTAGTCATATTTGAACTCAAAAGATACTTTCCTGCCTTCATTTGGACTTCACTGTCATTCAATCTAGATCTTATTATAAAAAACAATTCATTTTTTATAATATTATTTTCATGTAATATCTTTGCTATTTTAATTGTTGATGATCTTGGCGGAATAACCACTATTTTTTGTATTGGATTATTATCAACAGGTTTAAAAAGACTTTTATAATATACAATAGTGGACAATATAAAAAAAACGATAACTATAGCAAAAGTCATAATGCTTTTTTTTCTCTTGTTTTCAGCCCTAATCATCTTATTCTCCCCTTAAAACAAATAAATCGACACTTTATACAATGATTATATAATTATATAAAAACAAAAACAAGTAAGCATAAACTTACTTGTTATATTTAAATTATTTAATATTTACAACATCCATTATAATTTTCGTTATATCATCCATTATTCTAGAGAAGCTATACTCAGCAGTAAGATATGAATTTAGTTCAGGGTTAAGTCTCAGTATTTCATATAACTTTTTTAATTTTTCTTCATCTTCTTTGCTGACTTTCTCACCTGTTAATTCTTTTGACTGAATTTCAAGCTGCTTTTTTCTAAAATCTTCAAGCATTTTTTTATTTTGTTCATTAGAATTAACCTTTTTATAAGCTTCTTTGAATGCGATGTACTCTGGTAATTCCTCAATAGCTCTTTTAAGCTCATATGCTTTGTCATATACGTTCATTCGAATACCCCCTATATTTCCATTATTATTGGCAATATCATAGGATTTCGCTTAGTTTTTTCATATAAAAAGCTACTTAGGCATTCCTTTATCATGGTTTTTATTGATGACCATTCTGTTATATCATCCTTTTCGCATTGTGTCAGCGTTTCTTTTACTAAGTTTTTAGCTTCTTCCATTAAATCTTCAGATTCTCTGACATATACAAATCCTCTTGATATAATATCAGGTCCGGCTATAACGGCACCTTTTTCCTTAGAAATTGTAACAACAACTACTAGGAGACCATCCTGTGAAAGATGTTTCCTGTCTCTTAGGACAATATTTCCAACATCACCGACACCAAGTCCGTCAACAAGTACTTTCCCGGCTGTTACTGTACCTGCAATTCTTCCGGAATTTTTTGTAAACTCAATTACTGTTCCATTATCAGCAATAAATATATTTTTAGGATCCATACCTAAGTCTTCGGCTAATTTAGCGTGCTGTTTTAAGTGTCTATATTCTCCGTGTACGGGGATAAAAAATTGTGGTTTTATTAGTGTGTGGAGTAATTTTATTTCTTCTTGGCAAGCATGTCCTGATACATGTACATCTGCTAAAGCATCATAGATAACCTCTGCACCTTTTTTGAAAAGTTGATTAATTACTCTTAATATAAGTTTTTCATTTCCAGGTATTGCAGATGCAGATATTACCACTGTATCTCCCGGTACTATTTCAACTTTTTTATGCTCTGATGATGCCATTCTCGTCAGGGCTGACATTGGTTCACCTTGGCTTCCCGTCGTAATAATAACAACTTTATCATAAGGTAATTTATTTGCGTCATCTATATCAACTAATGTACCCTCCGGTATGCTTAAGTACCCCAATTCATTAGCAACGTTCACTACATTAACCATACTTCTACCAGATATAGATACCTTTCGCCCATACTTATGAGCGGAATCAATTATCTGCTGAACTCTGTGGATATTTGATGCAAATGTTGCGACTATTATTCTCTGTTCCGCTTTCCTAAATATATTATCAAAAGTATCACCGACAGTTTTTTCTGACATCGTATAGCCTGGCCTTTCAACATTGGTACTATCGCAAAGCATCACAAGAACGCCTTCCTCTCCAAGTTCAGCAAATCTGTGAAAATCCGCAACCTCTCCCCCAATTGGAGTAAAATCTATTTTAAAATCTCCTGAATGAAACACAGTACCGACAGGTGTGTGTATCGCAAGTGCTGCCGAATCAGCTATACTGTGGGATGTCCTTATATACTCTACTTTAAACTGACCGATTTCTACAATTTCCCTTGGCTTTACTATTATAAGCTTGTTATCTCTCAATAATCCATTTTCCCTTAATTTATATTCTACAAGTCCGAGAGTTAGTCGCGTTCCGTATACAGGCAAATTTAATTGTTTTAAAACATAAGGTAATGCACCTATATGATCTTCGTGTCCATGGGTCAAAACAATAGCTCTTACTTTTTCCTTGTTTTTAAGTAAATATGAAATATCTGGTATAACAAGATCAATTCCGAGCATTTCATCATCGGGAAAAGCGAGACCACAGTCAACAACTATTATGTCATTTCCGTATTCAAAAACGGTCATATTTTTCCCGATCTCATTTAGTCCGCCCAATGGTATGATTTTTAATTTTGTCTTATTCGTCAAATACATATCTCCTTTCTTTAAATTATGGATAACATTATTTTATCCAATGATACTAAAACATTACCCGTACATCACACTAATTAATGTAATTATACTTTATTTGAAAAATATGTTCAAGCACATTTATCTAAAATTAAGCCTGTTAAATTAACAGGCTTAATTAATGTTTAGCTTTGCACTTGCTACAATATCCAAAAAATTTTACATTATGGTCAACGATCTCAAAGTTTTTTGTGCTTTCAATGGCTTCTTCTAGATTTTCAAGTAAATCTCCTTCCATTTCAATAACACTACCGCATTTTAAACATATCAAATGGTGGTGCTGATGATCCTCATTATGATAAAGTTCATATCGACTTCTTCCATCGTCAAAATTTAATTTATATATAACCCCTAGATCATCAAATAATTGCAATGTTCTATAAACGGTCGCAAGACCAATTTCAGGATATTTTTCCTTAACAAGGTCATATATTTCCTCTGATGATAGATGTTTCTCTCTATTTTCTATAATAACATCTAGAATTGCACGCCTTTGTGTAGTAAGTTTAAAACCCTTCCGCTTTAAACTTTCTTTAATATCATCAATTTCATTCATTTTTTCACCACCTTGTATATATATCCGTTTATACCAGTTTATGCTCAATATTCTCAATTGTCAACAGTTTTTATTAAAATAAATTGACTTTATTATAATACAATGCAATATAAGATTCAACAACTTTTCATTATCAATTGAAAATAGATTTTTTATTTACATTGCACTTTTTTTTGCATTTCAAGCAATTTCCGGTGCATCCATGTAGTTCAAATAATATTTTATTACAGCGGGGACATCTTAAAGTCTTATCATCTACATTGTATCCGCATTGTGGACATATATTCATTATTATCACCTTTATGATTTCAATTTTTATATTATATTAATTATTTGTGCAAGAGTTCCTCCAACCAAGAACGCGAGAAAAACTGAGCCAAACCATATTATCAAAGATTCATTTTTGCCTCTTTCTTTAAATATCACCATCGTTGCAGCAATACAAGGTACAAAAAGTGTAATAGTCACAAGTGCAACAAGGGTCTGTTTTGGCGATAAATTTAAGGAATAAAGACCTGCAGCGCCGAAATCCCGTCTTACAAAACCCATTATAAAAGCATTAGCAGCTTGTTTTGGAAGTTTAAGCCAGACTGTTGTCAATGGCGATGCCAATCTTTGTATAATATCGAGAATACCCGTATACTGTAAAATTGCTATTATTAAAGATCCAATAGCAAAAAGAGGTACCGCATCTTCTAAAAACATCTTGGTTTTTGATAAAGTCTTTTTAATTACATTTTTTGCTTCAGGCATTTTTAATGTCGGTAGGTCTATAAGAAGATCCGATGATTTGCCTGGTAATACTTTATTTAATATTTTACCTATAGCTAAAAATATAACTATTAAAATACCACTATATGCTAATATATATGATAATCCAAGCGGTGCAATCATGCTTGCAATAACAGCCAATTGTGCAGAACAAGGTATGGCAAGTCCTAATAGCATGGTTGCAATAAATCTCTCACGCCTTGATCCAAGAATCCTTGTTGTTATTGTAGCCATTGTTACGCAGCCTAGGCCAAGAATCATAGGAATAATAGCTTTTCCATTTAGTCCAAGGCCTGTAAGCACTCTATCGACAAGTGCCGCAATTCTCGGTAAATATCCTGAATCTTCTAAAAGTGACAAGAAAAAATAAAAACCTATTACAAGCGGTAAAAGTAATCCAATTACATATATGACTGTCATGGTAAGTAGACCAAATTCGCCGATCAATATACTACCGAAAAATGACTTAATTGGTATTATACTTCCAATTAATTTAACAATAAAAGGTTTGTATATCCCATCCATTATCTCGCCCTCAGTAAATCCTACGACTGTTTGAGCTATAATAACACCTATGACTTCATACATGATACCAAGAGTTATTATCAATAAAGGAATACCTGTTATTGGCTTTAACATCATTCTGCCGAGTTTTATGTTAAACGACGCCCCATTATTCTCTTCTTTTATGACATTATTTATTATTTCATTAACCCTTTTACGTCTTTCATTGTATATAATTTCCCTAAGACCAATTTTCTCTTTGATCCCATTTCTTTTCATAACATTTTCATCGTCTTCAAGAATCAATAGAATCTCTGATTTGTTAGGAACATCAAATTTAAATTCATTATAATATTTTTTGACCACATTCGTTCTATTGCCATATTTAGCATTATATATATTGTTTTTAACTTCTTTTACGCCCATATTTTTAGTCGCTATACATGGTATTACAGTAACGCCTAATTCCATTTCAAGTCTTTTTACATCAATCGAAATGCCATTTCTTTTAACCTCATCCATCATATTTAATGCAATAATTAGAGGTTTACCCATATCTATGAGTTGTTGTGTTAGAAATAAATCTCGTTCTATGTGAAGTGCATCAACTACATTCAGAACAATATCAGCATCAAGAATAACATCCCTTGCAACTCTTTCTTCATCATTAAATGACGACACTCCATAAACACCTGGTGTATCAATTACTACATCATTACCAAACTTACCATGACTTATATCAACAGTAGTACCGGGAAAATTTGACACATCAACATACATTCCTGTAAGAGAATTGAAAAAGACAGATTTACCAACATTCGGATTACCAACGAGGACTATTTTTTTAGCACCCTTTGGTACATCAATTTTTAATTCTGTACAGCAGTTGCTCATCTTAAGCCTCCTCAAGCCTTATTTTTATTTTTTCAGCAAGTCTTCTTCCAATCGCAATTTCCTGCATGCGGTTTTGTATAATTACAGGCCCTTTTGGCAACTTTTCTATACACTTCACCCGGGCACCACCTATTATGCCAAAGCGAATCGCCTGCATTCTTACACTTTCATCTTCAATCTCTTCTATAATGACATTACTTCCAATTTTTGCAAGGTCTAATGTCATCTTAAACACCCCCTCGTATATTATGTAAATGTGATATTGAGATTCATTATCAATTATATTTTATAATTATTATTTCTGATTGTCAATAATTTAATAAAATCAATATTTTTATAATATTTCCCAAGTAATATTTTCTTAATAGAGAATATATTACTAATTGCCAAGAAAATGGATTTGTTGACAACTATTATTCGAATAAAATCTTTAATAATAAAAGATATACCAGAAAGGTATATCTTTTATTCATCATGTTCACATTCACAGTCATCGTCGCATTCACAGTCATCGTCGCATTCACAGCTGTTTTCATCCATCAATTCATTATATGCCTCGACGACATCATTAAATTCTTCTTCGTCCTCTATTCCTACAAATAAGTCCTCGCCATTTTCATCTTGTTCAACCCTTAATATATATGCATCATCACTGTCACTATCGAGTGGTGCAACGACAGCATATTTTGTATCATCAAGTTCAAAAGATGAAATAAGTTCAAATTCGACTTCATTTCCTTCGTCATCAACAAGATGAATTATTTCATTATCCATTTCATTATCCAAAAAAATCACCTCAATTCTTCTATTCGGATAATCTCATTGTATTATACAAAAAATTTCCTGTCAAGTAAATTTATATTTTCCTTTTGTGATCAAGAAATCCTTGAAGAATTATTGTTGCAGCTAATTTATCAATTACTTTTTTCCTTTTGTCACGTCTCATATCAGCTTTTTCTATTAACATCCTGTTTGCTTCAACGGTCGTTAGCCTTTCATCCCATAAAATTATAGGCAATTTTATTTCCTTTTTTAGATTCTCTACAAACTCAATAACTTTTTGTCCTTGTGGTCCAATTGTGCCATTCATATTTTTAGGAAAGCCAACGACTAGCTCTTCTGCTTGAAAGCTATTTACTAACTTCTTGATCTCAATTATATCTTCCTCTATTATAGTCCTCTTTAGTGTTTTTATACCTTGTGCTATTAATCCAGATGGATCACTAACTGCGACCCCTATTGTTTTATCACCTACATCTAATCCTATTGTACGCAACATAATTCTCTCCATTCAAGCAAATACAATATGCCTCACACTTATGTGTGAGGCCAAATTTATTTCCCAAGATAATTTTTAACAAGTTCTTCGACTAATTCATCTCTTTCGATCTTTCTTATAAGATTCCTCGCGTTTTTATGACTAGTTATGTAAGTAGGGTCACCTGAAAGAATATATCCTACTATCTGATTAATAGGATTATATCCTTTTTCCAATAAAGCATCATATACGGATTTTAGTATCTCCCTTGCTTTGTTGTCTTCATTCTCGAGATGGAATCTCATGGTTTCGTCATTTTTATCTGTCATTTTATATCACCTCTATGGGATTTTCATTTAATATATTATACGTCTATAATATATTAAATGATGAATATGAGTCAAGCTCAAGTTTTATTTTATTTGAAGCTTCTCCATAACCAACATCTTTGATGCATTTAAAGCATCATTTATTTTATCTAGGTTATTTCCGACACCTTGTGCCATATCAGGTCTTCCGCCGCCCTTTCCACCGGCAATTTGGCATACTTCCTTTATAATAGTTCCCACATTTATACCAAATTTAACTGCATCTTTTGTAGCCATTCCTACAAAATTAATTTTCCCATTTCTTATTGTGGCAAATACTAAAACAGCACTCTTTAATTTGTCTTTAAGTATATCGCCCATCATTTTCAGTTCATCCACATCCAAATCATTTAGCACAGTGCTAATAAATTTCACCCCATTAAAATCCACTGCTGAATTGATTAATCTCTCAGATGTAGACGAAACAATTTTCGACTTCAACTGTTCTATCTGTTTCTCGTAATCTTTTATAGTCTGATTCAATCCAATTACTCTATTTACTATGTCTTTCTCATTAACTTTAAGGATTTGACCAACATTAGCTATTATTTCCTCTTTTTCATTCAAATACTTTACAGCATTTATTCCAGTTACAGCTTCTATCCTCCTGATACCTGCAGCAACACCACTTTCTGAAATAATTTTGAACACTCCTATATTTCCCGTATTATCTACATGAGTTCCTCCGCATAGCTCTTTGCTATAATCAGATACATTTACAACTCTGACAACATCTCCGTACTTTTCTTGAAATAATGCCATAGCGCCTTTTTTCAATGCCTCATCGTGAGACATAATTTCAACCGAAACATCGATGTTTTCGTATATTTTCTCGTTAACCTCGTTTTCTATTGTCTTAATTTCTTCATCAGTAAGTGCTTGATAATGTGTAAAATCAAATCTGAGCCTTTCTGGTGTAACCAGAGATCCTGCCTGATGTACATGATCGCCTATAAACTTTCTTAATGCGCTATGAAGCAAATGTGTTGCAGTGTGATTTCTGGCTGTACTAAGTCTATTCTTCTTGTCTATCAAAGCTTCAACCGTGTCACCTACGCTTAAAATACCTCTTTCAACAGTACCTATATGAACAAACTTGTTTCCACCTGCTTTTTTACAATCTTTTATATTGATAAAAACATCTTCATTTTTTATAATTCCTTTATCACCAACTTGCCCACCGCTTTCGGCATAAAATGGCGTCACATCTAGAATTACATTTATTTCTTCTCCGGCTTCAGCAGAATCAACAAGTTCATTGTCCTTTATAATAGCTAAAACTTTAGCATCTGACTTTGCAACGTCATATCCTACAAATTTTGTTTCTATATCTTTCAGTGTTGAATAAATATCTTTTTCCCAGAGAGCATTGTCTTCTTTCCTGCTGTTTCTAGCTCTTAATCTCTGTTTTTCCAACTCTTTTTGGTATTCATCTTCATCTACCGTCATACCTGACTCATTAAGTATTTCTTTTGTAAGTTCTATAGGAAAACCGTAAGTATCGTATAATTTAAATGCTTTAATTCCTTCAAGGACGGTTTTTCCCTCGGATTTTAGATCGTTTATATACTCATCAAGTATGTTTAACCCCTGATCTATTGTTTCTTTAAACCGTTCTTCTTCCCTTTTTATTACTTTTTTTATATAATCTCTTTTTTCTATAAGTTCCGGATATGCTCCAGAATAGTGCTCTACAACTGCATCAACGACATTATGTAAGAATGGCTTATCAAGTCCTAATAATTTTCCATATCTTGCTGCCCTTCTCAATATCCTTCTTAATACGTATCCTCTACCTTCATTTGACGGCAATATTCCATCAGAAATCATGAAAGTAACCCCTCTTATATGGTCAGTTATAACCCTTAAGGACACATCGTTTTTCTTGTCGTCTCCATACTTCACACCTGCCATTTTGCCAACATAATCAGTAATCCCTCGTATAACATCAACATCGAATATGCTGTCAACACCCTGCATAATTGTCGCCATTCTTTCAAGCCCCATACCTGTATCTATATTTGGTTTTGGCAATGGGTTGTAATTGCCTTCTGAATCTTTGTCAAACTGAGTAAATACAAGGTTCCAAAATTCTATGAATCTGTCACAATCACAACCAACACCACAAGTTGGCTTCCCGCATCCCTTTTCTTCGCCTCTGTCGAAATATATTTCAGAACACGGTCCGCACGGGCCTGTACCAATCTCCCAAAAATTGTCTTCTTTACCCATCCTAACGATTCTCTCAGGTGGAAGTCCTACAACTTTATTCCATATATCATATGCTTCATCATCGTTTTCATATATGGTTACCCATAGTCTATCTTCCGGCAATTCTAAGACTTTCGTCACAAACTCCCATGCCCATGGTATTGCTTCTTTCTTAAAATAATCACCAAAAGAAAAATTGCCCAGCATTTCAAAAAAAGTCCCATGCCTTGCTGTCTTTCCAACTCTCTCTATATCTGGTGTTCTAATGCATTTTTGACATGTGGTAACTCTTTTTCTTGGTGGAATTTCCTTCCCTGTAAAATATGGTTTTAAAGGCGCCATTCCCGCATTAATCAGCAATAAACTTTTGTCATTTTTTGGCACAAGTGAAAAACTTGGCAATCTTAAATGTCCTTTACTTTCAAAAAAACTTAGATACTTCTCCCTTATCTCATTCATTCCGAGCTTTTCCATATATATCCTCCTTAAGTTTACAAAAAAACGTCCGCAAGGGACGGCAAATACCTTCTCTTTTTATGTATATTTTACAAGAAAGCCTAATTAAAGTCAACAATTGCTATTATACCTCGATAAAAACGTCTTTTAATATAACTTTTATCATAGCCACAACAGGAACAGACAAAAGCATCCCCCATATCCCAAAAAATTGTTCTCCAAATAAAAGTGCAACTATTACAGTTATAGGATGCAGATCTACGCTATCGCTCATGATTTTGGGCGCAAAAAATGCGCTTTCAATTTGCTGTACTAGGAAAAATATGATAAATGCCCAAACACCTTTGTACAAAGAGTCAATAAGTCCCATCATAATGGCAGGAATAGATCCCAGTATTGGTCCAAAATATGGTATTATATTTAAAATTCCAGCTAAAATACCTATCAACACTGAATATTTTACTTTTATTATCATAAGTCCTATTGATGTCAGGATAGTTACAACAATAGAAATGTATATTTGACCTCTTATGTATTTACTCATAACACTGTCTAAATCTTTTAATATCTTTGAAAATCTGCCTCTCATCTTCTCAGGAATTATCTCTTTTATCTCACTTTTTAATATATCCTTATCCTTTAATAGATAAAATGTAATGATAGGTGTTAATATCAAATTTAATATATGACCCGTCAGTGAAATAATACTTTGTATTGATACGTCTATCATAGATGCAATTTCTTTATTGAACATACTAGTACGTTTTACTAATACAGTGCTAAATTCTTTTGGCAGATATGCTAAATAATTATTTTTGATATTATTAATTTTATATGTTAGATCATTAATATATCCGGGAAGCATTTTAAAAAGACTTGACATTTCATTTGTTATTATTGGAAATATAAATAAAACAGTTAATGCTATAATACATAACAACAAAAAATATACAATTACTATCGATTGCACCCTTTTTATGCCTTTATCTTCAAAAAATGATACAAAAGGATTTATAAGGTATGCAATCAAAATAGAAATAAAAATTGGGAACAATATTTCTTTGATTTTATCTATATTTCTAAATGCAAAATACAAAAAAAGAGTTACAATAATTATTGCTATGATATATGTAATATATTTTTTGTTTATTCTCATATAAAACACCTTTTAAATAAAAGGGCTAAAAGCCCTTTTACATTTTATTTGCTTTATGAGCAATCTTGGATAAACCCGTCTGAATCATTTGCATTGCCTTTTTCGAATTGATTTTCGGTATAATAAATGCTGTCAACGCGGCACCAGCTAAAAAGCCCTTTATATATTTGCCCTTGTCTTCCATTTTAACCCTCCTATTTCTAAACTTTAATCAGATTATTAAGTCCACCTCTCGTAAAAAACGTTGCCCCATCTTTGATGATTATTTTTCCATCAAATTTTTCAATACACTCTATGTTGACAATTCTTAGCCCTTTAAATAGGTCAGATGAAAATCCCTTGCTAATTTCAGCATAAAGTATTATTCGCTTTTTTTCATCTAATATCAAGTCATATATCTTTCCCCAATAGTTGCCCTTATTATCGTAAACATCCTTATTTATTATGTCGTTGCTACTATTTTCTACATCATTTATAGATTTCACATCTAAATCTTTTATAGCGTCTTTATTATCTATATATACCTGTTTATTTATACTTATTATATTTTTATTTTCGACCATCTTTGGCGATTTTAGTATTCCACCTTCTTCTATGAGTACACCTATTATTTTGTCTTTTAAGTCGCCATATAGCACATTTTTGGCAGAACCTATTATCTTATCATCTTCTGAGGATATTATTGGCATACCTATAATATCTTTTACAAAAATCACAATAATACCCCCTTCAAATTTCTTTCTTGTATTAATTTTGCCCTATAAAGATAAAAAAATACACTTTATAAAGTGTATTTTGGGGTACTATTTGATAAACAATACATCCGCCACCAATTTAACCAGAATATTCGTATTTGCGTATCTTATTTATTGCAAAAAACAAAATTAATTCAAATAACAGGCTCACGGCTCCCGCATAAAAGGCTATACTAATACCTCTATTTTCCGCAATAGTACCTATTGAAATGCCACTTAATATTTCCCCTATAGAACCAGCCATACTATACACCGATAACATAGTTGCCCTATATTGATCATTTAGTAATCTATTTAGATAATAATCCATGATTGGTTCATAAACACCTGTGAATAATCTAAACAAGATAAATACTAATATAGAATTTAATACCATTTTGACTGATGCTAATAATACTAAAGAGAATATGATTAAAATAGTCACGGCTAAAAAAGCAGTTATATCTTTTAATCTTTTGCTTAAATAATTCACTATTGGTGTTACTAATACTATTAAAACGATATTAGAAATAGCTGTAATCAAGCCAATAATAAAAGTATTTATTTTCAATTTTTCAGAAAATAATATTGTCCAATATTCATCCACTGGTGACAATGAAAATTCGTATATGATAGAAATAATAAATAACAGAATAGCTGTAATAAAAATAACCTTATCTTTTTCTATAAATACCTTACTAATTTCATCTATATGAAGCAAATTTTTAATGTTAAACTTTTCCCCATTATCAAGAAACTTTTCTCTCTTTTCTCTAACAAAAATATAAGAATATACCATTGCTGCAAATCCTAAAAATATGTACAAAAACCATAATATATTTATATTCTTTATACCTAAATAGCCACCCATAACACTACCTAATAGAGAGCCTAATCTTCTACTTTGCGTTCCCGATACAATAGTACTTTTTATATATGAGTCGTCTCCATTTTGTTTTAACGTGTCTATAGCCCATGCCTGTAATGACCCGGAAATAAATGTATACCCAATACCTTGCATGATTGAAGCACACATTATGCCAATAATATTTCTAATTGAAAAATATAAAATTCCGCTAACAGAAAAACTCAAGAAAGATAATAATATTGAAAATCGTCTACCTATTTTATCTGCAATAAATCCAGTCGGAATTTCGAAAATAAAAATGCTTAATTCAAAAATTGTAGATACAAGTCCTATTTGAAATAGATTCAAACCCACATATCTATAGTAGATTGCTATAATTGGTATAGTAAGTCCATTTATAAAATTGACGAAAAAATATATAACTGGATATGGTAAAATATATCTTGGTATTTTATTTACTATTTTTATTGACATAAACACACCTCATTTATATTTTTTGTTAAATTGTATTTTATTACAGGAATTCTCCTTATTAGTTTGTCATATTCAGAAAGATTTTAATTTCACTTTTATCGTTTTTATGATTTGCTTTTGAACATATCTTATTTTATCTAATATCTAAACCAAAAAACAAAATTTATTACTCTATTCCATCATTTGTAGTTACAAAGTGTTCCTGCTCACCATATAATAAATAATTTTTAAAAAACAATATTACAACAAAATTTATAGAGGCACATATAATGATATTTATCCAACTGGGAATTTTGTCAAATAAAATCCCAAATATCATTTGTCCTAATGGGGTCACTATCATTAAACAAGTACTTACCGTCGCTATTACTCTCCCCATCAATTTTAAAGGTATTTCTATTTGCAACATAGTAGTCAAAGCTATATTCCCAATGGATGTAATTAATCCGACAAAAAATATTATTATCATTAAGCTTATGTATGGTTTAAGAATGTAAGAAAAACCCTGCAAATAGATAGGAGAAATTATAAATGACACTAAAAAATATAATATGGAAACCGAAAATATATCTAAAAATAATACTTTACCTAATTTATATTTTTTTGCAATTATACTAGATATGAATGGTGATGCGATCATAGAAATTGCAAATGTAGATTGCAAAATTCCATATTGATAATCAGTAATTTTTAATATTTGTTTCGATATAAATGTCAATCCTACAGATAATATAGGATTTGATGTGAAATTGACAATTATTCCTATAATTAATATATTCAAAATTAGCCTTTTACTTTTAATAAAATCAATACCCGTTAAGAAGTCATTTAAAAACGAATTTAGGTTTATTTTTTCTGGTTTATCATTTGTTTTCTGTATTTCTAACATAGACTCACACATAAATGAAAGAAGAAAACTTATAGCATTAATTGTCAATATTATGAATATATTAAAAACTTCTAATAGAACACCAGCTATAACAGGTGAAATCAAATTTGCTATATTCATAAACATCGTATTAATACCATTAACATCCGCTAATTCATCATCTTCTGCAATGGATGGTATAACTGCTCCCTCCTATTGTAGGATTAAACATTGAGGAAATAGTCGAAAGTAAAACTGATAAAATATAAATTTGAGTTAATGTTAAAACGCCATTCATTTTAAAAATGATAGCATAAATTGCAACAATTGCTGCGCTTAGTAAATCTAACATCATAAGTAATTTTTTTCTATCAAACCAGTCGGCAAGGACACCTGCAATATTGCCAAATATTATTTGAGGTACTAAAGTAATAGCCAATACTGATGCAAATTTTGTTGCAGATCCCGTAATTTTTAAAACGTACAACGACAATGCAAAATTTTGCATTTCACTTCCAAGGAGAGATATAAATTTTCCAGTAATAAGAAATAAAAAATTCTTTCTCTTAAAAATAGAGAGATTCATCTATTTACCTCCAGTAAGTATTTATATCAATTGACGCATCTTAAAAGTCAAACATGCCTTTAAAGCTGTAACTGTATCGTTTTTGTTTTTTTATGCAGATTAAGTATCAATTGCCAAATTGGTTAATAATTCATTACCTATCTCTAATTCATAATCAATATTAATATATATGTTACGTCCTCATAAGATACTATAATGGATAATAACGTGTCTTTCCTTTCATATAATTTAAATAAATTTTTAATAAGTCAAAAAGCGATTATTTCAAATTGAAATTTTCTTTCCCGCAGACTTTTTTATTGTAAAAATGTTTGCAAATATTGTATATTTCAATTATTATAACAGATGTAATTATATAAATAAATGTAGTTAAAACAACGTTTAAATGCATATTGCTAAAATATACGTCAGTATAATCTATCATAATTCCAGCATCTGTAAAGAAATGTACAATTGCTGCGATATATATGTTCTTCGTTCTTAAATAAAGATAACTGAAAAATATACCCCATATAAAAATATTTAAAGTACTAAATATTTCTATATTTTTAACACTTAATACAGGTATATGCGCAATTGTAAATAAAAAACTTGTAATAATAACAGCAATCATCATTCTAAGCTTTTTATTTTTTAGTATAATTGTATCTAAAATTTTATAATACAAAATTACTCTAAATAATAATTCTTCGCCCAACCCTACAAAAACAAAATAAAAATTTTGAAAAATTAATGTTGCATAGCTTTTCCCTGTATTCCATATAAAATAATATCTTATCCGGAATACATTTAATAATAGTATTGTTAATATCAGTAATAACAAGGTATAAACTGTTAATTCAAGAATTGATTTTAAGGATAATTTTACATAATTCATAAAATTAAATTTTTTTAACAAATATATCGCAATGATTAATAATGTAATCTGTATAATATAATTCACTATTGTTTTTGTATTTGGATTATTGCTTTTTAATATAAAAATTTCTATTCCATATAAAATTGGATATAATGCTAGTACAATAGCAAGTATAATTAGAATTATTTTCAGTAATTCTTTTCCTTTTATCATATCAAATCTTCCGTTCAAAAATAATTTAACTCTGTTCGCATTTATTAAATAATTTTAAATAATAATATTTAATGATAAAATATCCTTCTATTAAAACAACCGAAATTATTAAAGAAGCTATTTGGAAATAATATTTTTTATCGACTATTGCCATAATCGGAAAATCGTAATTAAAATGCATTATGCAAGCTAAGTAAATATTGTTAGTTCTTAAAAATAAATAACTAAAGTAAATACCGGATATAAATACTTGTAAAAGCATATAAAAATCATAATTTTGCATTGAAAGATGTCCAATTGAAAATAATATATTTGTTAATATTATACTAAATATTGTTTTTAGAGTATTATTTTTAAAATTAGATATTTCAAGAATTTTTAAATAAAGTATTATTCTAAATAAATACTCTTCTGCTAAAGCAACCAACATAAATAAGGCTACTTGTAATATTGCGACAATATAATCTAATTTACTCCATTCTTTAATAGCATATTTAAGCTCAGTCCATAAAAAATTATTGCTGAACATACTTAGTGCATACTTAGTACATATAAATAGTAATATTGTAAAGGCAATTAGTTTTATAATTGCCTTTACAGATATCTTTATATATTTCGTATATTTAAACCTTTTTAGCAAATATAACGCCAAAAACAACATAAGAATTTGTATAGTATAATTATAAATTAAATTACTACTTATTCTAAGAAATGGATCATTATCTTTTAGATTAAAAAAATGGTATATACCTTCAAACAAATATGTCATTATAAATTTAGAAAAATATAAAGCCATTTCAAAAATAAAGTATAAAAAAATTAAAATATTAAGTTTTTTAAACATATATTTCACCTCGTTATTCAATTTTAGTTTCAAAAACTATTAATCAATATTTCAATACAAATTAATTTAAAAAAATACGGAATTTATTCGAGTACCTGAAAAAATAGTTAATCTTTGAGTTGCCATACAATATGCGATATTATTTTAGATATTAATATCTATGCATATTTATCAATTCTTTAGACAAGCTTACAATGGTCTGATAGGCTAATAATGGCTCACCACCATACCAAGAGACTGAAATATTTTTATACCTACTTATATTTTTAGTAACAAATTCAATTAATAATTTTTGTACATCATTAGACATAAATGAATTTTCATGTGCTTCATAGCAATATTTGCATCTGAAATTACATTGCAATATAGGGGCAATAGTCAAGCCTAATGAACTACTTCCATATCTTATAACTTTTTCGAAAAAGTTCATATATCCAATTTCATCTTCATTATCATTAATGACAAACCCACCATTATATAAGTCCATCGACATTTTTTCATCATAATCCGGATTATTATTCTTAATTTTTAAATATGTTTCATAATGGTCTTCATCAACTTTCGCATAAGCATTACTTAGCGAATTGTATAAATACTTACCTCCATCAATATCAAGTTCAATTGTAAATCTTGATGGTTTCATAAATTATAACCTCATTTCCTCTCTATTTAACTAGATTTCAATTTATCCTAATGCTTTTTCAATAAGTACTCCTGGTCCTGCTTCATCAGCTACCAGATATTTTTGTGGAATTTGCTTAAATGCCATATATTTATGAGGAATTATTAATGTGTTTGTTAATATTATTAACATTGTCAAAATAATTAGAAATATTTTTCTCATTTTACCCACCTCATAAAATTGGTATAATATTTGTTTTTGCAGAGTATGAAGTTGTTTTATTTATACTGTTAAAGTACGTGAACTAGTTTTTCTAGATTTTATTATAATATCTTTATATTTTTTTGTAAAAGTAGTATAATATTAAAAAATAATTGTAATATTTCACCAATGTAATATATTCCCCTAACTTACGTTTTTTCTTATTTTTTTACATGCCATTAATCATAAAACATAAAATTGTAACTGATAGTTACAAGGTGGTGTTATTGGTGGATCTTTATATAGGTACTAAAATAAAGGCTTTGAGACTTCAAAAGAAAATTTCTCAAAGTCAATTGTGCGATAATTTTATGAACAGAGTTGTTTTAAGCAGGATTGAGAATAACAAAGCCCTACCTTCTTTAGAACAGCTTATTCACATATCTGAAAAGCTTAAAGTGCCTTTAAGTTATTTTATTAATGACATTAAATACGATGAATTAATAGAAAATGATGATAGCTCATCATTCATCATCAGTGATTTATTTAATAACCAGAATTATTATGAAATAGTAAAATTAATTGAGTACAATCATGATGAATTTTCAAAGACACAAGATTTCAATAAATATTATTATGCTGGTGCGTCTTTTTTTAACATAGGTTTATATAATGATGCCTTAAAATATCTAAAAAGATATGTTAATTTATTTCTTAAATCAAAGGAAGATATTCAAAAGCAGAATATAGATAATTTTTGTCATGCTTTAAACATATTATTTAAAATAATGCTTAAAAATCGGAATTATGAAAAGGGGATAAACTATCTAGAACTTGCTAAGAAATATTTATACGCACTTGACTCTTTAAACTATTCCATCAGTTTTGTTATACATAATAATCTAGCTTATCTTTATCTAAAGACAAATCAATTTCAAAAGGTAATAAACTTGCTGGAAAGTTTTGTGAATACCCATGATAATCTAATATATATAAATGCTATGCCGCACATTTATATGTCTTTAAACATAGCTTGCTATAACATGGGTTATTATGAAAAGTCTATTAAATATATTAAAAAGGCTATATTGTTGTTTAAGTATTATGAAAATGAATTTGATGCGGCAAGATGTCATCTAAACTATATAAATTCCCTACGATATAGCGGTAATTTTGATAAGGCTTTTGAAATAGTCAATAGATGTAAAAATGAATACAAGAAATATAATAAGCTATACTTAAGCTTTTTCATTCAGGAAATGATATTATATTTCAATATCGGCAATTATGACAAAGTAATGGAGATTTCAAGTGAGATAGAAGTCCACCAACTCTCTGAAATGAGTAAACACAATTATGAATTTATGATGGGCCATATAAAATATTTGCATAATGACTTTGATAATGCTTATAATTTACTTAAAAAATGTGAAAAGTATTTTTTAACACAATACTATTATGGCGATTTATTGATGCTTTATGATGATTTATACTGCATAACAAATGATATTTCTTATAAGGCAAAATCTAATCAACTTATAAATAAAGTCGGGAGAAAAAATATAGTGATGGATTCATGAAATGGTCCATCACATATTGACTATACAAGTTTTTTCTCCTCTTTAACTCTTTCAAAAAGTGGCGACATCTGCCTCAATCTATCTACTATTTTAGGCAGTTTATTTATTACCGTATCGATTTCTTCTTCTGTGTTTTCTTCTCCTATAGTTAGTCGCAATGAACCATGTGCTATTTCTTGCGGTAGGCCAATTGCTAGTAATACATGAGATGGATCAATGCTGCCTGCGGTACATGCAGAACCACTTGATACGCAAATTCCTTCCATGTCAAGACTTAATATAAGCGATTCGCCATCAACAAATTCAAAAGAAACATTGACATTTCCAGGCAGCCTTTTATTTGGATGTCCATTTAGGCGGGTATATGGTATTTTGAGTATCCCATCTATAAGCTTATCTCTAAGCCTTGTCAGTTTCCTTATGTGTTCATCAATGTTTTTAGTAATAAGTTCTATCGCTGTACCAAATCCAACAATTCCGGCGACATTTTCTGTTCCTGCCCTTCTATTTCTTTCTTGGGCTCCACCATGTATTAACGAATCAATTCTTATTCCTTTTTTAATATAAAGAGCACCGATACCTTTGGGACCATAGATTTTATGTGCCGAAATTGACATCATATCGACATCCAGTTTTTTTAAATCAATAGGTACATTGCCAACTGCTTGTACTGCATCTGTATGAAACATCACACCTCTTTCATGTACCACCTTGACAAGATCTTCTATAGGCTCAATTGTCCCAATCTCGTTATTTGCGAACATCACAGAAACAAGTATTGTATTATCTTTTATTGCTTCTTTTAAGTCGTTGGGATCTACTAATCCATACTCATCAACAGGCAAATAAGTTATCTCAAAGCCTTGCTTTTTAAGGTATTGGCACGTATGCAAAACAGCGTGATGTTCTATGCTAGTGGTTATTATATGGTTCCCTTTATTTTTAAGAGCATATGCAGCACCTATGAGCGCCCAATTATCTGATTCAGTGCCTCCACTTGTAAAAAAAATTTCATCAGCACTAGCCCCAATCGCAACCGCCACCTTATCTCTAGCTTCTTCAATGGCCTTTTTAGCCTCTTGTCCATGAGAGTATAGTGCTGACGGATTACCAAAACGATTATCAAAAAATGGCATCATAGAATTTAAAACTTCCGATCTTATTGGTGTAGTTGCTGCATTGTCAAGATAAATCCTATTCATAAAAACCTCCTATATATAATACATATAAGAATTTTTCTGTATCATTTTTTTGTAGTCATCAACCATATCTTGTAGCGTTATTGAATCAATTACTTTATTTATAGCATCTCTGATTTTTTCTAATACTACTTTTGTTGGACATCCCCCTGATCTGCTGCACTCAAATGGTATGTCTTCTACTACACAGTCTGAAGGAGCAAGTGATCCTTCCAACGTCCTAATAACGTCACCTACAGTAATCTTATCAGGCGGAGCCGATAACATATACCCGCCTTGTGCTCCACGTATACTTTTTACCAAATCAGCTTTTCTCAAAACAGCAATAAGCTGTTCTAAATAATGTTCTGATAAGCCTTCATTTTCTGCTATAACCTTTAATGATATTGGTCCCTCACCATAATACAAAGCAAGCTCAAACATAGCTTGAACTCCATATCTCCCTTTTGTTGATAATTTCATATAGACCCTCCTTAATACCGACTATTTGGCTCGGATTTCTAAAAATAAGATATCATTATACAGTTATTTTGTCAACAATTTTTATTTTACCCATAGGAATACTAATTATCCTTTTGTGTCATCATTCTTTTTTAAGAAATTTAACCATTCAGATATTTTCTTTTCGTAACCCATTAAAGAAGGCTTATAATATGTTTTTCCTAATAATTCATTTGGAAGGTATTGCTGCTTAACATAATGATTTTTAAAATCATGTGCATATTTATATCCAATACCTCTTTTTAATTTCTCTGCATCTTTATAATGAGCATCCTGTAAGTGTTTTGGTACAGCACCTGTTTTAAAATTTTTAACATCATTCAGAGCAGAATCAATACCTTCTATGGAGGAATTGCTTTTCGGTGCACATGCGACATAAATTGCCGCTTGTGCAAGTATTATTCTACTTTCAGGCATTCCGATCTGATTTACCGCTTGCATAGCAGATACTGCTATGTTAAGTGCATTAGGATCAGCATTTCCCACATCTTCAGATGCACATATAACGATTCTCCTCGCTATAAATAGAGGATCTTCTCCCGCATAAATCATTTTCGCAAGCCAATACAATACTGCATCTGGATCTGATCCTCTCATGCTTTTTATAAATGCGGAAATTGTGTCATAATGATTGTCGCCATCTTTGTCATATTTTAATACTTTCTTTTGAATACATTCCTGTGCAACATCGATATCAATGTTTATAATACCATTTTTATCTTTTTCAGTTGTAAGATATGCTAATTCTATAGCATTCAAAGCCGTCCTTGCATCACCATCAGAATATGTAATTATATGATTTAACGCATCATCCGTTATCTTAATCTTTTCATTTCCAAGTCCCCGCTCTACATCATCCAAAGCTCGTAAAACTATTTCTTTTATATCTTCATTACTAAGAGGATAAAGTTCAAATATCATTGATCTAGATACTAAAGGGCGGATAACCTCAAAATAAGGATTTTCAGTTGTGGCACCGATCAAAATTATTGTTCCATCTTCAACATACGGAAGCAATGCATCCTGTTGTGATTTATTAAATCTGTGTATCTCATCAATAAATAATATGGTTCTTTTTCCATACATAGACAATCTATCTTTTGACTCATTCACTATTTTCTTTATATCTGCCACACCTGATGTTACAGCATTTAATTTTTCGAAACTAGATTTCGTCGTATTAGCTATTATATTTGCAAGTGTTGTCTTACCTGTACCAGGAGGTCCATAAAATATTAACGATCTGACTTTGTCAGCTTTTATAGCTCTATATAGAAGCTTGTCATGCCCTAATATATGCTTTTGACCAACAAACTCATCAAGAGTAGTTGGCCTCATGCGATCTGCCAACGGCGCATTGTTTTTTCTAAAATTGTTTTGTGCAAATTGAAACATATCCATGATTTTCACCTTTTACAAACTTTATTCATACATCAGCATTATTATACTATACATATGTATGTATATAAAAGTGAGCAAAAATAAAGTTTGTGTCAAGTAGTTTTAGGTAAATTTTTTCTTAAACTATAGATTAGAAAATTCACTTACATAAATTGCCATAATAAACTCACATGAAAAATTTTTAATAAAAAAATAGAAACAAATGTTCCTTTCTATATTGATTTTAGTATATTATTTAAAAACCTTCAAGAGAAGAACAATGGTATGGGCCTCTTGAAGGTTTTCTTTTTGCTTTCTGTTTATTTTTCTAACATGATTTGTATTGTCATGCTTTGAATTGAACGTACATCACGGAAAAGTTCATGTCATTTATACTATGTAAAAACAAGTTAATATATATTGAGTTTTTTTCTACTATATTGACATAAATCCAGCTTACAATTCTTTCATTCTAAGAAATAATCCATCTTCTTCAAAATCTTCGGAGTAAAAAACTAAAAAAACGAAAAATACATAGGATCAATGATTACGTCTTTAGCAAAATCATCTCTATTATTTGGTAAGTATAACCAAAAAAGATAGCACCGACCGCAATAATACCTAAATAAAGTAAAAAGACACGCTTCGAGACAATTCCATATACAGCGGACATGGCAGGAAGTGTAGTGGTTGCCCCAGAAATCAAGAAGGCCAGAGCAGCTCCTCCACTCATATTCTTCGCAAGTAGTCCTCCAATCAAACCCAGCGCTGTAAGATTTGTGGTATAGAGAGGAACACCAAGAATTGTAGCATATAGTACAGAAAAAGGATTGCGAACTCCCAACAGGTTCTGGATCCATTCCTTAGGTACATAAAATGAAATAACTGCCTCCAAGAAATAGGCAATAAAGAGATATTTCCCCACCATCCATAAAACATTCATAAGTTCTTTCCAAAAGTCTTCCCAGGTAAATTTTTTGTTGTTCTCATCTAAAAGAATATTGTTACAACAAGATGATTCCGCTTCTTGTACTTTTGAGATTGAGCAACAATTAGTTTCTTGCTTTTGTACTGAAGCCAAATATATAATAGAAGGCGACATATTGATTTCCGAACAGCATGATGTTTTTGCTTTTTCTTGCTGTGAAAAATCTTTCTGTGGTTTTGCTGTAAAATTAATCTCAAGAAGATTCATTTCTTCATTTACAGCGCCTATGTTAGGTATAGCTTCTTCACAGCAGGCATTTTTGCTGTTGGAGATTTGTTGTTTCTTTGCATTGGATAATTTATACAAAATTGCTTTTATCCTTCCTTTTAGATTTCGTAAAGAAAAGATAGTATGCTGTGGCTCTCTGTTGAGCTTTAGATAGTCTTTACCTATCCATCCTTTTGAAACAAAAAAGTGTGTGATTAATCCTCCACCAAGACTTAAGAAGAAAGTAGCAACTAATCTTGCAAAAGCAAGCGGCCAACCAAGTGATGCAACACTAAGAAAAAAGATTTCTGGATCCATTGATGGCGAAGCAATCCAGAAAGACATTACAGCGGCAAGTGGAACACCTGCTATTAAAAAAGAAGTAATTACGGGTATAACACTACATGAACAAAATGGGCTAAATGCTCCAATAACAGTACCAAAAAATATTGACAAAAAAACATTGTAATTTGTTAGTTTTTTTACATACTTTCCAGTGTCACTGATATTCACCCACACCGCCAAAGGAATGGTAATTAAAAGTAGCCACCAGATGTGCATAAATGAATCCCAAATAAACTTCCCTATTCTGAGTAGTTCATAAAAAATAGTAGCTACACTCATATTTTTTCTCCCCCTTCTTAAACATTAACTTAAAAAATCAGCAACAAATCCCTTAATACATTCTTCATTTAAATGCTTTTTATGAGAATAACCAACCACTCAATATTTTATTTTTTCATTTAACGCTGCACAACAGCATATTTATAAGTAACATTCTCTTCAACATCTTGATTAAGAAGTAGTCTGGTGGCTCTATTCCCCATTATTGACAGCAACATGAACTTTTGTTCGTTCCTTCGTTACTTCCTGGCTTTGTGGAAGTTCCTGTTGTCAAAAGCTGTACAATTTTTCGGCCTTTCAATGCAATTACTATTGCTTCAATTTGTGCAATCTCTTCATTGGTCAATCCTTCTTGTTTTGCTTTCATAAGACCCTCTTTTACAAGTTCTGGATTTTCTTCTGAAAGAGCAAATGTCAGAAGCACTATCGCCTTACTTTTGTTACAAAGAGTTTGGTTTTGATAGGCTTCAGTAATAAATTCAGCAAAACTTTTTTCCAATTGAGAGATAAAATTTAACATATACATCCTCCTCTTTCTTTTGGATTTATAGTAATTTGCACTTGTTCAACTAAAGCATTAACAAGCTGATCTGCCATCTCACCCTCTGGGTCATAACAAATAATATGACCTAAACGCGAGAAATTATCGACCGTTTTCGTAACATAGTCACCAGAGCGAACATAAAACTCCAACTCCAAAACATGGCTATTATCTTTTATATTGTTAAGATAAAATTTCATAACTTCACCATCCATCTCACTAACAAAAAAACGAATCGCTGCTGATCTTGCCACAACGGAATCACGAGGCATTTCCTCAAGACTATACCCTAAAGCCAAGTAAAGTGCAATCTGACGAATATCGTAACCTGTAGTAATATGTACAAGCCGTGGTATTTCATCACCTCCCGGGCGAGCATTGACTTCTACAATCCTGGGCCCATTAGGCGTAAGTTTGATTTCCGTATGTGTTACACATCTTCTAAGACCTAGAGCATCTATGGCCTGCCTAACCAGATCCTCAATTTGTTGCTTTATAAGCGGATCTAATCTAGCAGGACTTAGATGACCAATCTCTACAGCATAAGGAAGAGGAGTTGTCATTTTAGCAGTAATCGAATATATAACCGTTTTCTCATCATCAGTTCCAGCTTCCACGCTAAATTCCGGACCTTTTAAAAACTCTTCTACTAGAATATCTGAATCAAGCTCTTCATTTACATGATTTACTTTAGTATTGGTAATAATATTAAATGCTTCTATTAGTTCAGCCTCATTTCGGCAACAAAATACATTACGACTTCCAGAATCATTAGAAGGCTTTACAACGACGGGATAGCCAATTTCCGACGCAAACTTTTTTGCACTACAACTACAAGTTGCAACTTGATACCTAACAGGTGAAATTCCTTTATCTGCTAACTTTTCCCTTGTAAGTTTCTTATTGCGGCATTTCAAGACTGCATCGAGGTCGACAGGATGTGCCAAACCAAGCAACACAGCAATCTCCTTTGCTAGAGGAACACGATACTCATTTGTTGTAAACGCAGCACAAATATTGAACTTGTTTCGCAATTCTTTGACTTTTTGCATAACTAATTCCTTATCGTTTAATTCGACTTCTACAGGAACATCTACCATTATCAATGCATCCATATCTATTTTTCTGCTTAAAAGAATAACTTTGTACCCTAACCGATGAGCAAGGTTGATATAATAATCTAAATATTTACTAATGGAAACAAACAATACATAATTACTAGCTTGCATACTTAACCTCCTTAACCATGTTAACAACAGCTACTCTCATTGATATCCTCTTTAGTTATATTTTCTCCCTCAAAAAGTGGTTTCAACCCCTTTGTCACTTTAGGATTTCTTTTTTCAGAAATATCGCAGTCGAAAAGTCGAACATCTCCATCTGAAACTTCATTGTAAGGTGGAATACCAATAATTTGTCCCTCATAAATACAACTTGTGAGATTTTTGTATGTTTTCTCACACACAGCCATACGTTGACCACGATATAATCTATGCCCATCATCATCAACCACTTCTTTCCAAGGACCAATATAAAAAACCGCATGCCCCTTTTCAAGACAAGGTCCTTGTTCTCCTTTGTAAGCCTCTATTAGAAAAGGTCTTATCTCAATAGTATTATGGATAAATTGAGGAATTTCTGCACGCCATTTATAACGCATTCCTATATATCCATGTGATGCCAAAACCTCTTCTATCTCATTTTCCAAGGGAATATAATGCATTTTTATATTGTTGCACACATTTAAGTCAGCACTCTTTAGTGGTTCATCGCTCAAATAAACCTTAATCAAAAGTATTCCCTTTCTTTTAAGTATTCGAAATGCTTCGCTAAGCAACAAATTGACATATTCTTTCGTATAACGATTTAGCAAATCAATATAAACAATATCTACACTCTCATTGTTCAAGAAAGGCTCAGCTTCTTTTTGATTTTCTATCTTTTTTTGTAAATTTATGTAATCGCTAAAAGTACGCACAGGAAACATCGATAATTCTTTTACAATATATTCAGGGTTCACCCGCAGATCATATGAACTTACTAAAACAAATTCAGAATTACAAAAACCAATTTCCTTTTGAGTTGCTTCTAAATCCTCTTCTACTCTTACCTTTTCATCCTGATTTTCTGTCACAATGATAACTTTACCCGCCTTCCCTACCGTTAAAACAATATCTTTCACAAATTTAATACCACTGCATCCCATTAACAAAACTTTTTCTTTACCTTGAAAGCTTTCTAAAGGAAAATAATAAAAATGTTCTTCACTTCCCACCATTTTTGCTAAGTCTAAATTGCTGTTATGTTTTAACGCACTCTTAATCATCTTCTGTAACATCTCTCCAACATTCTCCATTTTCACACCTCCCATTTTTATTTATTGGTTTTTCCCAAAAAAGACATCTTTCCTTTTTACAATCCGGTTGCACTCTACTTGCCCAGCAATTTTTTATTTCTATTCTTCGCGCAGGAAAGTCAATCCCGAGCGCATCCTTTACATACTTTACTCCAACTTCTAAAACCACACGCACAGAACCTATACAGCACCTTGGTCCACCTTGTGATGCCACCATTTTTAACCCTTCAGCAGTAGCTTCATTTGCCATACTACGCGACTTATCTGTCATAGGTGTAGCTTTTGTTAATATACTAACAGCAACACCCAGTCCGACTGCAGCTCCACATGTGCCGTAATACCCACACCACCCACCTGGAATTTGAGAAGCCCGCATCATTCCTTCAAAAACATCTTCAAACGTCACCAAATTCAAATTCTTTAAAGCCAACAAAAAAGCTACTGCAACAACAACATGCGGAGAATTACCAGCATAGCCACATTCAATTAAAAGTCTTTCTCCAATATCACAGGGATTTTGGCAATCAATCTCGGGTACCTTTTGAAAAATTTTAGCCATCACAGTTTCGGTTGCACAAGCATTACAAAGATAATGCTCTTTTTCACAAACAATACACGCCCTCTCTTTTTTCCCACATTTAGAACACTTGACAATTATGCTTTCGTTACGATGTTCCAGGTTAGCACCACATACAAGGCATTTTCCAGTAATCATTGAGTTTTTCCTCCTAATTACCTTTGCTTTGTTAATTTATTCTATTCCCCTGAAAGAAAGTCCCCAAGCATGATAAAAATTGTTTGTCTTATTAGCGTAACAAAACAGTAGGTTCCATATTCCTATTCCTTAAAGCTACTGGTATTGATGTTTTTAAAGATTCGGAAGTGTACTTCAATAAAGTGTTTAACGCCATGATACCATTTCTAAATTAACTTGCCGTAAATTGTATTACTGTTTTTTATAGCAACTAAGTACTTATTTGACAATATTTTAACTTTTTTTCTTTTTTCTGTCAAGTAGTTGTTGTTAATTTTTTTCTTAAAATTCCATCCATATAATGTTTAGTATATTGTGAATTTTTGTGTAATTCCTTTCAATCCATTCTTATTTTCACATTACATGTTAAGTTTTAAATTAGATCCTTTTTCTATTTTTTACTGCCTACAAAAATTATACTTTAAGCAAAAATAAAAAATGCCATCAAAAATGATGACATTTACCCTCCCAATGTTATATCTTGCTTAGAATACCATTCAAGTGCTTCATATAGATGCTCTGGTTTGAAATCCGGCCAATAATCATCAATAACATAAAAATCTGAATATATCGACTGTACAGGTAAAAATCCACTTAATCTTCTCCTGCCGCCCCATCTTATGATAAGGTCAACTCTTGAAACGTCTTTTGATGATATTAAATTTAGTATATCATTTGTTTTGCCATAACTTAAAGCTTTTAAAGCATTGTTTAAATCCCACTGCCAACCGTAATTGACAAGAAAATTTACTTTCATTTTACCTTTGCCTATTCTTTTTCTTTCACAGTACGGCAATAATTCTTGTGGGAACATAGGTGAATTGTAATTACCTATGACAAAAAGGTCTGCGTCTTCTTTTTCCAGCATTTTTACAGCATCGACACAGGCTTTTTGAAAGGCCTTTGTTTGAGATGTCGGGCGTTTTGTGTTATCCTGTGTAAAACCATAAAATGTTAATTCCCTAACACCAAGTTCTTTACATAATCTATACAAAACAATTCCAGGCTCTAACCCATAAGCATAGCCTGATTCTTTCGGTAATTTCTTGTTTTGTGCCCATCTCCTATTCCCATCCGGAATAATTCCAATATGGTTTGGTATCCGATACAACTTCATTCCTCCATTACATATTTTGTTACAAATACATTTTAACCATAAATTTTTTTATTATACAAAAAAGTGTATAATATCGCATTTACATGCTGTATCAGATAATTTTTTGATAACACACCACATTTATATCATATCTAAAGCTTAAAATTTTTTAATCCTTATACATTTATTGATATATTTACGGTGTAAAAATAAAAAGCGGCTATCACGTAATTACACGCCAATAGCCCTTAAATAAAATATTTAAACCTTCATTCTCTAAATTTCGAAGTTTAGTCCCATTAATCTTAATTATTCAAAAAAATTGGAATCCAATTAAATTAACTCATTAATATGCATAGATTATGATTAAATACCATAACTCATAAAATTGCACTAATATTAATATACATTAATTATAAAAAAATCCTGTGATAACACAGGACTATATGTTTTTATCAATAAAGTTTTCAAATTCAGATTTTGGTCTCGCACCTACAATTTTATCAACCAATTTTCCATCTTTAAACAATGCTATTGTAGGTATACTCATAACTTTAAACTGTTGAGCAAGTTCATTTTCTTCATCTACATTGACCTTTCCAACCTTGACTTTCCCTTCATAGTCGTTTGCAAGCTCTTCTATAATCGGCGATACCATTCTGCATGGCCCACACCATTCTGCCCAAAAATCTACTAAAACAGGTATATTTGAATTCACAACTTCATCTTGAAAATTAGCGTTCGTAATAGTTACTTCTGCCATTTATTATTACCTCCCATGATTATATTTTTTAACAACTGGTTTATATTCCGTATTTATTATTCTATTACTATAATATTTTATACCCATAAATGAAATAGATGTCAATAATATTCCCGAAATTGCTTCTATTATTTGAGATATATTTTTTAAATTTAATAATTCTGATATAGCATATCCTAAAAATACACCTATGAAGAAAAACAGAAGTGGTATACCATACATTATAAAAGTAGCTTTCAGCATCGATGCCTCCTTCATTTCCAGCGAAACACTATCACCAATCTTTTCGTCATCGTTTATATCAACTTCAATAAGCATTCTATTGTTTGAGCCTATTTCACAGGCATGGCATTTGCCACACATGTCATTTCTTATAAGCTCAACTTTAGCCTTACCATCTTTAATATCAACAATGCGCCCTTTCTCAAGCATTTTTGATACCTCATTTCATAAATTTCATAAATGTTTCAACAAGTTCGTCTATCATCTCATCCTGTTTTTCCGTATTCATAGCGTTCTTAACACATCCACATGTATGGCTTTTTAAAAGTATCTTTCCTACACTATTTATAGCAGACCTAACTGCTGCAACCTGTACAAGAACATCAACACAATATGAATCTTTTTCAATCATTTTTTGTATACCCTTTACCTGTCCCTCAATTTTTTTAAGTCTTCTAAGCAAATCATCTTTATCATTATGATATGAATTCATAGCATACCTCCTATACCCCTATCAGGTACATCTATAGTATATTACCAAAGCTATAATTTGTCAATATGACCTATTTATTATTATATCCAATTAAATCCTTAATAACTTCGCCTGCTAAAATAAAGCCTGCAACAGGTGGCACAAAAGATATGCTTCCGGGTATCTGTCGCCTTTTTGCACAAGTTCTAACTTTATTTGTACATATACAATGCTGTTTACATGTTTCAACATCTATAAGAGGCATAATTGGCTTTTCTTTTGAATATACAACTTTTAATGACTTTATACCTCTTCTGCGAAGTTCGTATCTCATGACCTTCGCAAGCGGGCAAATACTTGTTTCATAAATATCGGCAACCTCAAATTTTGTCGGATCAAGTTTATTAGCCGCACCCATACAGCTTATTATTGGAATACCCATTGCATTACATTTAACAACAAGATCTATTTTTGCCGAGACTGTATCAACAGCATCTACAACATAGTCATAATCTGGTGATAATAACTCATTGCTTTTTTCGCTATTATAAAAAGTTTGGTATGCAATAACCTCTGCTTTAGGATTAATTTCATTGAGTCTCTCCTTCATAACATCAACTTTTGGCCTCCCAACAGTCTTTCTTGTCGCATGAAGTTGTCTATTTATGTTTGTAAGGCAAACTGTATCATCATCAACTATTATTAATTTACCTATACCACACCTTATGAGGGCTTCCGCAGTATATGAACCAACGCCCCCCATTCCAAATACTGCAACAGTACTTTCTTTTAACTTATCAAGATTTTCTTTTCCTATTATTAATTCAGTTCTTGAAAAAGCGTGTAGCAAAATATATTCCCCCATTAAAAAATCCCCATAGTGCCGTTTAGACGGTGGTTTTGAACCTGCTCTCGCAGGTGGGTGCCCTCCTAATAACTTCATATTTCCATTCTAAGATGGCTTATATTCCATTATCAGAGCCCAGGCTCCCTTTTTTATATGTGTTGGCTCAAAACATTAACCGCATTTCACGCACACCATAGGGTTTTCTATAAATATATTATCATATTTCTTTTAATTTTTCAAGGTTAAACGTTTATAGGTCAACTTTTATATGCAGCTCTTTCAATTGGTCATTTGATACTTCTGATGGTGCCTCTGACATAAGGTCACATGCATTTTGAGTTTTTGGAAATGCAATTACATCCCTAATATTATCAGTACCTGTTAAAAGCATTGTTAGCCTATCGAGACCATATGCTATTCCACCGTGTGGTGGTGCACCATATCTAAAAGCATTCATTAAGAATCCAAAACGTTCCTCAGCTACCTCTTCTGTGAATCCAAGTACCTCAAACATCTTTTTTTGAAGCTCAGTATCATGTATTCTTATACTTCCACCACCTATTTCAACACCATTTAAAACCATATCATATGCTTTTGCTCTTACACGCCCGGGATCTTTATCAAGCAATTCAATATCTTCATCTTTGGGAGCTGTAAATGGATGATGCATTGCAACAAATCTCTTTTCTTCTTCACTATATTCAAGTAATGGGAAATCAACTACCCATAAAAATTCATATCGACTTTCATCAATCAAGTTGTATCTTTTACCCATCTCTAGCCTTAAATGTCCTAATGCATCATAAACTACCATATTGTCTTTGTCAGCAACTATAAAAATTAGGTCGTTTTTTTCAGCTTCCATTTTGCTTAAAATCAAGGTCATTTCTTCATTAGATAAAAATTTTGCTATTTGTGATTTTGGTCCATCTTCAAACATCTGAATCCATACCATGCCTTTTGCTTTATATGTTTTAACAAATTCGACGAGTTCGTCAATCTGTCTTCTAGGCATAGATGCAGCACCTTTTACATTTATAGCTCTTACAGAACCGCCATTTTGCACCGCATCTCTAAAGACTTTAAATCCAGAATTAACAAATATATCGGATAGATTTTTAAGCTCCATACCAAATCTTACATCAGGTTTATCTGAGCCATATCTATCCATAGCATCCTGCCATGTCATTTTATTAAAAGGAAGTTTAACATCTATGTTTAAAATTTCTTTAAATACTCGCGATATCATCCTTTCATTTAATGTAAGAATATCATCTACATCTACAAATGACATCTCCATATCAATCTGAGTAAATTCAGGCTGTCTATCAGCCCTCAAATCTTCATCTCTCAAACATTTGGCAATTTGATAATATCTATCAAATCCAGATATCATCAAAAGCTGTTTAAAAATTTGTGGTGACTGCGGTAATGCAAAAAATTTACCAGGCTGAACTCTACTTGGAACCAAATAATCCCTTGCGCCTTCTGGTGTACTCTTAATTAAAAGAGGTGTTTCAATATCGATAAAACCATTTTTATCAAGAAAGTCTCTTACTATTCTTGTTATTTTATACCTTGTCATTAGGATATCTTGCATTGAAGGTCTTCTTAAATCTATATACCTATATTTAAGTCTTATTGCCTCTGATACATTATTTCTATCTTCCACCATGAAAGGAGGTGTTTCTGATTTGCTGAAAATCTTTAGTGTAGTAACATACAATTCTATATTGCCCGTCTTTAAATTTGGGTTTATATTTTCATCCGCTCTCCTTACGACTTCACCTTCAACTGCTAAAACATATTCATTTCTAACACATTGTACCTTAGCAAAGGCTTCTTTTGATAATTGTTCATTAAATACTATTTGTATTAGTCCTGTTCTATCACGCAGTTCCAAAAATACTAACCCACCAAGGTCTCTCCGCCTTTGTACCCATCCCATTACAACTACTTTTTTACCAACATCTTCTAAGGATAGTTCTCCACACATATGGGTTCTTTTCATGCCTGATAACTGCTCTCCCATTATTATACCTCCATTATATATTTTTTATTTTATCAGCAATTTCATCTAAAGCAATTTCATATTCTGTACCATCATCCATGTTTTTAAGTTTCACTAATTTATTTTTTAATTCATCCTCACCTAAAATTACAGTATATTTCACATTTAATTTATTTGCATATTTCATCTGTGCCTTCAAACTTCTACCTATATTATCTATTTCAACGCTAAACCCTAAATTTCTTAGCTTCAATGCTAATGAAAAAGCATATTTCTTCGTTTCATCACCAATATTTCCAATAAAAAGGTCGGTTCTTTTTGGTAATGGTATTTTTATACCACTATTTTCAATAGATATTAATAACCTCTCAATACCCATACCAAATCCCACACCAGGTACAGAAGGTCCACCACATTCTTCTACAAGTCCATCGTATCTTCCACCACCACAAACAGTACCTTGTGCACCTATTTCATTTGAAATAATCTCAAAAGCAGTTCTTGTATAATAATCAAGTCCCCTAACTATGCCTGGATTTACAATAAAGTCAAAACCAGCAGCATTCAAATATTTCTTAAGGTCTTCAAAATGTGCTTTGCAATCATCACAAAGGTAATCAAGTATAACTGGTGCATCTTTTAAAATTGTTTTACATCCCTCAACTTTGCAATCAAGAACCCTCATAGGGTTGATTTTATACCTTTCTTTACAATCATCACATAAATTATCAATATTGTTTCCTATGAATTCTTTTAAAGCTTTATTATATTCTTTTCTACATTTGGGACAGCCAATGCTATTGATGTTAAGTTCTAAGTTTTTTAACCCGATTCTTTTAAAAAGCGTCATCGCTATACTTACTATTTCTGCATCCGCAGCTGCATCATATGAACCAAACATCTCAACACCAAACTGATGGTGTTCTCTTAATCTACCTGATTGAGGCCTTTCATACCTATACACAGGCGTAATATAATAAAGCTTTGTCGGCTGTGCTTCAGCATATAGATTGTGCTCAACAAATGCCCTTACAGCTGGAGATGTTCCCTCTGGTTTTAGAGTAATACTCCTTCCACCTTTGTCAGTAAAAGTATACATCTCTTTCCTGACGATATCTGTAGATTCCCCAACACCCCTTAAAAATAGTTCCGTATGTTCGAAGCCTGGTGTCCTGATCTCCTTAAATCCGAAATTTTCACATATTTCTCTGATAATATTTTCTATATAATGCCATTTATATACTTCCGTCGGTAATACATCTTTTGTACCTCTTGGTGCTTTTGTAAGCATTAAACCAACTCCTCTTAAACTTCTTTGCAAAATCAATAAACTTATATAGCACCCAAAGCAAAAATATTTTTACTTAAACTAGTAAAAAATAAAACCTCTCAACTCTGCAATCAAATTGCAGGGACGAGAGATTTTTCCCGTGGTGCCACCCTGATTAAACTCATTCCTTTAACGCAGGTTTACGTATATGACCTACATATCGGCCAATATGCTAATAGGTGTCTTTCATAAAAGCATTGATATAAAGATACTCTCAGTCACGGTACCTTCTCCCTTTATATGTGCTTTTACTACTCTCCTACTCATCGCATCTTAATATATAGACTGTTTATTTGATATTATAACTTTAATATATTGATGTGTCAATATATTATCTGCTCTTCTTATTAATTAATATAAAGTTTTTCTGAAAAATTTAGTGGCATCAATCCATATTGTAAATGCGATGCTTGAAATTATAATAAGCACAAGGTCTTTTCCAGTAAGCACAGTAAGTCCTAATACAGTCCTAATAATCGGAACATTTATAACTATTATAAAAAATACTACAACTAATATTGCCCATATATCTATCGCAATATTTGAAAATAGTCCAACTCTATATAATGGTACCCTCTTTGTCCTCATAATAATTGCTAATATTACATGCCCTATTAGCCATGTGCCAAATGCCATTGTCTGAGAATACATGACGTTTTCTGTAGTATAAAAGCTAAATAAGTATACAGTCATTACAGCAAGAAATAACCCAATTGCTCCTTGAATAATGCCTGTTACCATTGCTTTATCCAAAAATTTTTCATCTTTTTTCTTAGGCTTTATTTTCATAACATCTATTTCCATAGGTTCAGATGTGAAGGATGCTGAAGCCGCTAAATCCATAAACAGCTCGAGTAAAATAATCTGTATCGGCGTAAAAGGAAAATTAAGCCCAAGAATTAAAGGAAGGATAAACGAAGATACGAGTGCTAATTTACATGATAGATAATATCTAACACCTTTTGTTAGATTATCATATAATCTTCTGCCAACTTTTATGCCTTCAACAATTGCGGGAAAACTATCATCTGTGATTACCAAATCAGATGCTTCTTTTGCGACATCCGTACCATTTTGACCCATTGATATTCCTATATCAGCAGCAGTTAAAGCCGGCGCATCGTTAATACCATCACCTGTTACAGCAACTATTTCACCACATGACTGAAGCGCTTTTACAATATTTAGCTTTTGTTCTGGTGTAATCCTTGCAAATATCGTATTTTTTGATACTAAGGCTTTTAGATCTCCGCTTGCATCTATATTTTCTCCAGAAATAGAATTTTGGCTGTCTATTGATACTCTATTTGCTACACTGATAGCTGTATTTAAGTTATCGCCGGTTAGCATCTTTATCTTTACACCGGCATCAATGCACTCTCTTACGGCATTATCAACTCCATCTCTAACAGGATCGATAAATGCAACCATTCCTAAAAAAGTATATTTATCATTATTATCAATATTTTCACTTTTTGCAAATGCTATGACTCTTAAACCTTCTTTTACATAATTATTGAACCTATATTCAATTTCATCTCTGTTTTCTAAATTTGAAATTTTTAGAATGTATTCCGGCGCGCCTTTAATGACTTTTACAGTATTACCATTATGTGAAAGTATATATGTATAAACTTTTTTGAAATCATCAAAACCATAATCTTTAATAATTTGATATTTATTATATCCTGCCCCATTTTTAGTAATATAACTCAATAATGCTATATCAATAGGATCACCTATTGGCTTTACACCGCTTTCAATGATATCTGTTGATGATGCAGCTAAGTCAAATAGATCATCACTTGCTTTATAAATTTCACTGACCTTCATAATATTTTTCGTCAAAGTACCTGTCTTATCTGTTGCAATTACTGTCACATTTCCGAGTGTTTCAACGGCCTTTAGCTTTCTTGCTAGTATATTGCTTTTTGATAAAGTATATATACCAATCCCAAGAACCATTGTAACTATTATTGGCAATTCTTCTGGAATTACTGCAAATGCCATTGCTAATCCTGTTAGGAACATATTATGAAATGGCATTCCCCTTAAATAGCCTATAAATGGTATGATGATGCTTAGTATAATAGCTACCCAGGCAAAAGTTATTGATAATTCTTTCATAGCCCTTTGTAGAGGTGTTTTTGGTTGTTTTTCTGCAATTGTAAGTCCCTTTATTCTACCTATTTCAGTATCCATCCCAGTTGATACTGCAACAGCAAGTCCCTTTCCTCTTAAAACAGTCGTCCCAGAAAAAACCATGTTTGACCTATTATGCAATGGTATATTTTCAGATAAAACCTTATTTTCTTTATAAACCGGCATAGATTCACCTGTAAGCGGTGCTTCATCGACTTCCAAACCTGATGATTCAAGAATACGGCCATCCGCTGCAACTTTTTCTCCTTTTCTTAAAACCATTATATCACCTGGTACAATTTCTTCTGTATTGATTTCAACAGGCATATTATCTCTTATAACAACAGTTGTTGGTGACGATATTTTATTTAATGCTTCAATATTTTTCTTTGCTCTATATTCCGTAAATACTTCAACAAGTACAAGTAAAATTATGATTGAAAATATAGTAATTGCATCTCCAATATTGCCCCAAAGGCTATATATTACACCAACTAACAGAAGCAATAATATCATTGGTTCTCTTACTTCTTCAAAAAATACATCCCAAAAACTTAAATTTCTTGTTTTAGTAATCTTATTTAGGCCAGATTCTTTCAATCTCTTATAAGCTTCCTCATTTGAAAGTCCTTTGATATCTGTATCGAGGCTTTTTAAAACTTCTTCGCAGTTCATAGAATAGGCGTCTTTGAGCGTTCCCATATTATTCACCTCACATTTTAATAATCTATTCCACTTAATTGTAACAGATGTTACATCGAATAACAATAATTATTTTGCTAAAATTAAAAAAATAAGTAAAAAAGTATTTACTTATTTTTTAAAATATTTATTAGCTTTTCAAAGTAATAAGGTATAGGTGCTTCAAATTCCATATAAATATTTTTTGCCGGGTGTATTAGCCCTAAGAGTCTTGAATGAAGTGCTTGACCTAAAAGATTAAATTTTTGCTTTTTGAAACCATATACTTCATCACCAACTATCGGATGACCTATATATGCCATATGAACACGTATCTGGTGTGTTCTACCTGTTTTTATTGTAGCTTCTATAAAGGAGTTATTCTTATATCTTTCTAAAACTTTATATAGTGTAAGTGCATATCTGCCATCATTTGTTATAGCCATCTTTTTTCTATCAATCGGGTGTCTTCCTATAGGTGCTTCTATCTTTCCTTCATCATCTTTTATCACACCTTCAACAATTGCAATATATTTTTTTAAAATTGTCCTTTCTTTTATTTGATTTGATAAATTTATATGTGCTTTATCATTCTTAGCTACGACCATTACCCCTGACGTGTCTTTATCAAGTCTATGAACAATACCAGGCCTTAATTCACCATTAATGCCAGATAAGTTTTTGCAATGATATAAAAGCGCATTGACAAGTGTTCCACTGTAATTGCCTGGTGCAGGATGTACGACCATACCCTTTGGCTTATTTACAACAATAATATCGTTATCCTCATAAATGATGTCAAGTGGAATATTTTCTGGTATGATATCAATTTTTTCTGCTTCAGGTATAGTTACATTAACTACATCATTTTCTTTTAATTTATAGTTTGGTTTTATTATAGATCCATTAACAATTACAAGTCCTTCTAAAATGAGCTTTTTCAAATAGGACCTTGTATAGTCTAATTCAGATGCGAGGAAAACATCTATTCTTTTATTTAAATCATCCTTTTCTGCAATTAAACTTATTTTGTCAATAATGTTCATATTATCCTTCAATCCTTTCGCTGTCACTGCTATTAAATGCAATTATTTTCTATTTTCTTTAAAAATCAATAAATAACATAAAATAAATGCACCAACGACTATCATTGAATCAGCTAAATTAAATACCGCGGGGAAAAATTTAAAATCAATGAAGTCAATTACATAACCGAGTCTTACCCTATCAATAAGATTACCTATAGCACCACCAAGTATTATCGATAAAGTGATTTTATATAATGTACTTCCCGGTATTTTTACTATTGAGTATACTAATATTGTTCCTACAATTATTGTTATTATAATAAAGAAGAAAGTCTTATTTTGTAGCATTCCAAAAGCTGCACCTTTGTTTTCAACATATGTTAAATGAAAAAAATTTCTTATAATCGGAATTGTGCCAATAGGTTTTAAATATTTGACAATAAACAACTTTGATATTTGATCAATTACTATGACAATCAAAACAATAAAAGCTTCCAAGTTTTTTAACCTCCCATAAAGTCAACTATTATGATTATAACAAAAAATGGCGCATTATACACCATTTTTTAAATCTTTTTTAGAAAATACACCTTTTAAAAGGTATATGCCGAGTGCTATAAAACTAATAGGTACCAAAAATTTGTTAAGTGTTACATAGAAACTAAATCTAAATATCTGTGTAAATATTCCCCAAAGGCCTATACCAATTAATACAATTCCCAATATAAGGGAATTCCGTACTATAAAATTTTTATCAACAAATCCTATGTCTTTACCATCTCCTGAATTATAAAGCATCACTTGATTTTGGGCATCAAATATATTGAATACATAAATTATTATTGCAAGCGCTTGAAATATAAAATTATTTGCTAATATATCAGGTAAAGCCAAAACTAAAAAAAATGCCGCCATTAGCTGAGTGCCCCTATTCATCATCCCTATATACATATGCCCTGCACCGGGCATCAACGAAAACAAAAATACAAGCCCTTTGCTTTTTATTTTTTCATTTTTAGAAAAGGCTAAAAACCTCAAAGCCTTTTGGCTGCAAGATTTACATAATATAGTATTATCGATATTGTATTTACATTCATTGCATATTGGTTTCCCACAGATACTGCAATATGTTTCTGCTTCTTTATCATTATGGTAAAAACACTTCATTTTTGATACCCCCTATATAGATATTTGTCAATAAATTCGAAGGAATTATTGCTGGAGTCTTCTAGTTTAACGATTATCCCTGCTGTATTATAAACTATATTTTTCGCATGGTATATAAAGTCATACCCCGTATATAAAGAGAAAAAAAGCAATATACCAGAGACGACTAAGCTTACACCCATATTTATATTTATTCTTCTGCTTAAATCTTTTTTTATCTTTCTCATAACATTACTTGTAAAACCATCCGGTGCTTTTTTTGAAGGGTTGATAAATTCTTCTTCAAAAATATCCATCATATAAGCCCCCTCATTGCTAATTTTTCTTTTAAAATTTTTTTTGCTCGATATATGCGGGTTTCAACTGTCCTTTTTGGTATATTTAAAGTATTTGCTATCTCTTGATATGAATATCCCTTTATATGATATAGATAGAGCGGTGTCTTATATTTTTCTGGCAAATCATTTATTTCGTTTTTCAAACATTTATAATTATTATTGCTAATAATAGAATCAAGTATATTGTCTTCTGATGGAATGTCCTCAAGTTCTACAAAATTTATATTATTCCTTTGCTTTCTTGCCCAATCAATACAATAATTTTTACTTAGTCTATAAAGCCAAGTTGTAAATTTTGATTCACCACGAAATTTACTGATATTTTTAAAAGCTTTTAAAAATATCTCTTGCGATATATCTTCTGCTACACCTTCATCATTTGTAAATTTATAGACCATGCTGAACACTCTATCCTTGTACCTTTCTATTATTTCTGCAAATGCATTTGTATTACCATTTATAACACTTTTTATAATTTCTTCGTCAGTCAATACAATGCACCTACCTTATAATCGTATCATATGTTTAGACGTTATTAAACAATATGATACTTCAAAACAATTAAAAATAATATAAAGGCCGGATTAAACCGGTCTTTATATTATTTTTATTTTATATAAAACTTTATTAATTCGTCTATTTCCTTTTCATCAATAGAAGGTCTTTTGACATTATCAAACAACTCCCACTCTTCAACATGACTAGTAGATGCTTCAGGTTCTAACTTAACCATTGGTCCTAGAGATTCCATTTCCATCATCCAATCTGTTGTATATGTCTCATACGACGCATTATAATCAGGGTATGTTGCATTCTCATCATGTTTAAAATGCTTTACAAACAGATGATTATGATTAAAATATGCTGCCCAACCATTTTCATTTTGTATACCAAACTTAAATGGCTCTTTAGTATTAACATCTTGTTCAAAAATTATATATTTTTCACCCCAATGAATTCTGTGATCATTCATTTTTGAATATGGCCATAATACTAAAGCTCTATTTGGCAACAATCCAGTATCTTTATCAGGCTGTTGGACAACTTGTAAACCACCTGTAGCCATAACAGATATTGACCATGGCGATAGTTCAACAGGCCATGCTCCCTTATTTGTAATCTTATGTAAAACTTTAACCTTCGGCTTATCAGGATCTAAAGTGATTTCTATTTCTTTTTGCATATTGACCCACGAATCAGATTTTTGAATTAGTTTTATACCATTTTCTAACTCCTTATAATCAATCGGAAAATTGTCAAGAGAATACGTCCTTGGCATCGCTTCAGGACTATGCCATAACCTATGTCCACCATAATTTCTCCATATGTTTTCGCCCTTTTTACCTGCATCTTCGCTATTCACGCTAAATTCATTGACATCACCTATAAAACCGAATCTAATGATTCTTGGTCCAATTTCTGTTGTTGCAACAATATCAACTATACCATTTGACACTTCTATGCAATTATTCCATCCAGAGTATGTTATTTTTTTGATGTTTACACTCACTTGTAACTCATTCCTCTCATTATATGATAATTTTATTCTCGCAAAGATTTATTTAATATCATATTCGACATAAAAATTAATTTTCCTGCTAAAAAGAGTGCCATAATGGCACTCAAAATTATTTTTTAAGTAATTCCAAAGCTTTTTCAACTACATTCTCTACTGTAAATCCAAATTCTTTAAATAGTATGTCACCCGGTGCCGATGCGCCAAAATGGTCGATTCCAATAATTTTTCCATCAATACCTGTATATTTATACCAGCTTAATGGACTTGCCGCTTCTACGGCAATTCTTGCTCTTACATCATCTGGTAATACAGACTTTTTGTATTCCTCTGACTGCTTATCAAATATCTCCATAGCTGGCATGCTTACAACTCTTGCATTAATGCCCTTATCTTTTAATTGTTTATATGCTTCATAAACCAAACGGACTTCAGACCCACTGGCCATCAGAATTATGTCTGGATTGCCATTATCAGCATCACATAATATATAACCGCCCCTCAATGCGTCCTTTGACGACTCTTCATAAACTGGCAGGTTCTGCCTCGTTAATATTAATGCAGTAGGTCCATCCTTTTTATTTAATGCATAACACCAAGCCGCTGCAACTTCTTTTGAATCTGCAGGCCTTATAACTGTCATATTAGGGATGCTTCTAAGCATTGTTAAATGCTCTATCGGTTCATGTGTCGGTCCATCTTCACCAACACCAATGCTATCATGTGTAAAGACATATATAACAGGTAGTTTCATCAATGCAGATAATCTTATAGCACCTTTCATATAATCACTGAAAACAAGAAATGTTGAAACATATGGTATTAAACCGCCATATGCTGCTATGCCATTTGCGATTGCACCCATTGCATGTTCTCTAACGCCAAAATGAAAGTTCGATCCGCCTCTATTTTCGCTGCTATAGTCTCCTCTTCCTTTTGTATATGTTTTTGTTGATGGTGCAAGATCTGCTGAACCACCAATTAAATTTGGAATCATTTTAACAAGATAATTCAAGATTTCTCCCGATGAAGAGCGTGTAGCAGTCTTCAGCTTGAAATTCCACAATCCCTCATCATTTAATAAATCAACAGGTAATTTTGAACTATGCCATTTATCCCATTCTTCCGCCAAATCGGGATATTCTTTTCTGTAATTTTCAAACAGCTCATTCCATTTTTCTTCTTCATTTGCTAATTTGCTTTTTATCTCTTCCATATTTTTGCGTACCTCATCAGGTACATAAAACTCTTCTTCGTAATCCCAACCTAAAAACTTCTTTGTCTCTTTTATATTATCTTCACCGAGTGGTTCTCCATGTGCCGATGCTTTACCCTGCCTTTCAGGGCAACCATAGCCAATCACAGTTTTTACAATAATTAAAGACGGCTTTTCTTTTTCTGACTTAGCCTTTTCAATAGCTTTACTTATTTCATCGATATCATTTCCGTCTTCAACTTTTAATACCTGCCAACCATATGCTTCGAAGCGCAAACCTACATCTTCCGTAAATGCGATATCTATACCACCCTCAATTGAAATATTATTTGAATCATAAAGTGCTATAAGTTTACCGAGTTTCAATGTCCCCGCAAGGGAACATGCCTCAGATGAGATGCCCTCCATAAGGCAACCATCACCAGCAATTACATATGTGTAATTATCAACTATGTTGTAACCTGGACGGTTAAATTTACTTGCCATATATGTCTCAGCAATTGCCATTCCAACGGCATTAGAAATGCCTTGCCCAAGTGGTCCCGTCGTTATTTCAACACCAGCCGTGTGACCATATTCTGGATGGCCAGGTGTCTTACTTTGCCATTGCCTAAAGTTTTTAAGATCATCTATTGTCAACCCATAGCCAAATAGATGCAATAAAGAATATAAAAGTGCCGAGCCGTGTCCAGCAGATAATATAAATCTATCTCTGCCAGCCCATTTCGGATTTTTGGGACTATGCTTTAAATACTTTGACCATAACGTATACGCCATTGGTGCAGACCCCATAGGCATTCCTGGATGTCCTGAATTTGCCTTTTGTACTTGCTCGATAGACAGTATTCGTATAGTATTAATGGTTAATTCATCGATTTTGTTCATACTCTACTCTCCTTTGCATTTAATTTACCAATTTAATTATATCATTTGATAAACTGCAAAAAAAGAATTTTTTATAAATTTTTAACTATGTAACTGGTTAAATTGCAAACTTCTTGTGTGTTTTGTACAATTCCAATTTTTATTATCCTTTGTAATAAGAGCCCATATATATAAAGGTAAAAATGAGTAGCTATATAGAAAAACTGTCAAGAGACCAAGTATCTTTTTAAATGGCTTATCTGTATACATTAGTATTGAATATATCATGTATAAGAATTGCATGACAAGCAACAATATCCATACAGTATCTGGAATCAAATTAACTTCTTTTATAAGTGGTATATAAATAATACCAACGAGACCTAATATTGTATTAAATGGATTTAATGAATATATAGTACCATCAATGGCTATAATACCCTTTAAAAATAACTTTGGTGCATATTTAAAGCATACATTCCAATGTCCTCTTGCCCATCTTAGTCTCTGAATTAGCGAAGCAATAAAATTTGTAGGTTTCTCATCAAATATCTTCGCATAATGGCACCAGTGCGCTGGAATATTTATAAGTAAACACTGCATTTGAAATTCCAAATCCTCTGTCAAGGAAGTCGCTGTCCACCCAATCTTTTTTAAAATATCTGTTGCAACGCAAAAACCAGTACCACCAATTGCAACACCTAATCCGAGCTTTTCTTTGGCCATCTGCCAAGAGCGATTTGTATAATAATATGCATTTGCATATGACATAGAGACTAAATTATCAGTAGGATTTTTGACATCGAGATAGCATTGTATTAATTTATCGCCTGCTATTAGATGGTTATTCATTTCTTCTAAATAATTTAGTGAAACTAAGTTATCAGCATCGAATATACAAACAGCATCATATTTGGTATCATAATCTGATATAACATTCAAAGCATATCTTATCGCATATGGCTTCCCTTTAATTTCTCCGGGCTTACTTTTATGTTCAAGAACAATCGCTCCAAGCTTTTCACATACGTTTTTAGTCTTATCTGTACAATTATCGTCTATGACAACAATATCATATAATTTTTTTGGATAATCAAGACACAGAAGATTTTTGACAAGCGGGCCTATGACCTTCTCTTCATTATGTGCTGGAATAAGTATTAGAAATCTATTTTTAGGTTTGCATTTTTTTCTTCTTGGAGCTTTACCAATCCCGAAAAGACCAATATAAAAATAATAGAATCCAAAAAACAATAAATAGATTTGTAGAGCTATTCCAGTTATTAATAATAACTTATGCAAAATCATTACTATTACCCTCTGGATTTATTAATGTCAGTTACGTCCAAAGATATATTATATTAAAAATTCATCATGGTCAATAAAGTTAACAAATAAATAACATACAAATAACATAAAGTGTCATAAAATGTCAATATATCTATAATACTCTTATAATTTGCCATATCTTATATTCTATAGCTTTTTTAAATATAAATATTATAACTTTTTTCAATAAATAAAATTTCATAAAACTTATATTTTTTCATATCAATAAGAAAACTAATAAAAATTACATATAATTCCCACTAATGGGTAGCACTCATAACAAACTTAATTGGTACTTGTCTTAGTGGACACTTACCTAGGAAAATGGTTGTAGGTATTGTCTAATTATAATGTCATTGGTGGTTTCATCTGTGCTATTGCCATCAGTTTTATTTAGTATTTAAATGCAAAAAAAAACACATAAGAAGCTAATAAATAATTCTGCAAAATATTTAAATTAATCTCATATCAATAGATAGGAGATTAATTATTACAAAAAGCTAATTAATTCTGAATATGATTATGAAAAATCATGAATATCTTGTTGACTGTCGTTAAATACTATGTTATAATAAATCTCGATGCAGGGGAGTAGCTCAATTGGTAGAGCGGCGGTCTCCAAAACCGTAGGTTGCGAGTTCGATTCTTGTCTCCCCTGCCATTTTTTATGTTTAAAATCAAGGATTCAAATATCGTTCCAATTTATACATACTTTTTTGCTGCAAAAAACCATAACTAATTCTATTACCTATTTTGTTCCTGAAGATTTAAATTCGTCAGTATAATTTATATTGCTTATTTGTGACAATGCCTTAAAGTTTTTCTTCAAGTTCACTTTTATTATCGCTTTTTGCTATCTTAAATTCTACCACAACGCCTTTTTTGATATGTCATTTTGTATTATAAAAATAGAATAGTCCCTTTTTAGGGGATTATTCTATTGTTTTTTTATAGTCTTCATTACTTAATTTATCGGTTTCTTCTACATAACCCGAATTATAATCGTCATAGTCATCATCATAGTTATCAATACCTGCTTTTGTTTTATTATATCTTGCAACAGCTTGATATGCATCTTCTGCATCAAACTGATTTTCATCCTTTGAGTCCATATATCCCCACCCAAAGGGATATTTTATCGACCTTTCCTCATTTGACCTTGAATATCTAAGATCACTTAATTTTAGGTCATTATTTTTAGCACATTCTGAGCATAAAGATGCATAAGGTATTGCCTCGAGTCTGTCTAATTCTATCTCTTTATGACAATGGTTACAGTTACCAAATTGCCCCGTTTGCATTCTTTCAAGTGCATCGTCAATCTGCCTTAATACATGCTGTTCATTATCTTTTAATGCGTAGTTTTTTTCTATTTCATAAACTTCCGATCCAATATCTGCTGGATGATTGTCAGCTAATGAAAGTTCTTGATAGTACTCTCTTTCTGCCATTCTGCCTGTACCATCATTATCATCCATTTCATTTAATATATTCAAAATATTATCTCTTTCCTTAATCAGTTTCTGACGAAAATACTCTAATTTTTCGTTATTCATTGTTTCACTTACCCTTCTTTTATAAATTCTGCTGAACAATTTTTATTATATGTGCAATAATATTTCCTATTATCGGTAAATTTAATAATACGGCTCTTTGCAATATATATATTACAATGGCTCCAAGGAGTGTAAAACCTATAGCCATGCCAAATCCGCGTGCAAGTCCACCCACAAAATTAAGCCAAAGGAGTCTAAAAGGGCTTTGCATGAGTTCTACATAATCAGCAATTTTCATTTTTTCCATCATTTCTGACATTTTATCAAGTTGTTTTTTAATTTCATTTAACATAATATTATTATTGTTATTGCTCAAGCCCAATTCCTCCTTTCAATTATTTTTCCTTCTTATAATAAAGTTTATTAATGATTATAAACTTTTATTTTTTAAACTATTAGTCATATTTTTTGATATTTAAACAGATTACAATCTTAGTAGTATATGCTGTAAATATTGTTTTTTTAATATAATTATGATTAAATAAAACTAATGGAATCTAAGTTAATATATAATGTTAGCTTAAAAAACTGAATAAATAAATAATTTTATTGTTATATAAAATATAAATGGGGCGAATAACATGAAAAAGAAAAAAAATAGGGATTTTTTTAATCCTTTTTACAATAGGGTATGGCATAAATATGTAGCACTTTTAATAGTTATTGTAATGATAGTTGCCTTAATAGCGGCATTTAGCATACCAATGTTAAATTTTTAAAGTGCGTTATTCACGCACTTTTAATTTACTTTATCAAGTTCATCCAGCACTTTTTCGAGCGAGAATTATCCCGCTTTATAAAACTTCTTTAATTGATGATACAAAATTTTTCACATATTCGTATATTTCATCTCTATTTCTCGAGTCGTGAATCATTTTAACAATTGCACTTCCAATTATTATTCCATCACAATAAGGTTTAAATTTCTTCGCCATATTTGGTCCAGATATACCAAAACCTATTGCTTTTGGCATATTAGTGTATTCCGCTACAGTATTCATATAATCTTTTATATTTGTTTCTATATTATTCCTTATCCCTGTTACACCTGTCGTAGAAACACAATAGACAAAGCCTCTCCCATTTTCACAAATTTTTTTAATCCTTTCCTTCGACGTTGGTGCAACAAGTGGTATAAGATAAATACCATATTCCTCTGCCATGTCCTTAATATCTTTTCTTTCTTCTAAAGGTAGATCAGGTATTATAAGTCCATCTATTCCCGATTCCTTAGCTTCATTCATAAATTTCTCCATTCCGTATTTAAAAACGGAATTATAATATACGAGATAAATTAGTGGTATTTCACTTTTTAATCTGATTCTTTTAACAGCATCCATTATCCCGGGAATTTTCGTACCATTTTTAAGAGCTCTTGATGATGATGCCTGGATTATTGGTCCATCTGCTAATGGATCGGAGTATGGAATCCCGATCTCGATTATGTCCGCTCCCCCTTCTTCCATAGACAAGACCAAATTGACAGTTGTATCCAAATCAGGATCACCTGCTGTTATAAATGGTATCATCGCTTTTAAGCCATTTTGTTTTAAATCCTCGAATTTTTTATCAATCCTATTAAAATTATTTGTCTTTGTAGCACAATTTAATCTGCTCATATTTTCACCCCCAAAACATTTGCGACTGTATTCACATCTTTATCTCCTCTGCCTGATAAGTTGACGATAATAATATTATCTTTACTTAGTTTAGATGCCAATTTCATTGCGTATGCCACCGCATGTGCACTTTCAAGTGCTGGTATTATTCCTTCTATATGTGATAAATCCATAAAAGCAGATAGTGCTTCTTCATCTGTAGCTGAAACATACTGCGCTCTACCACTGTCTTTTAAATAGGAATGTTCCGGCCCTACGCCTGGATAGTCCAGCCCAGCTGATATTGAATACACGGGCATTATCTGACCTTCATCATCCTGTAATAAATATGTCATCATTCCATGAAGTACGCCAATGGATCCTTTTGCCATTGTTGCAGCGTGCTTATCGGTATCAATACCAAGCCCAGCTGCCTCGACACCTATTAGTTTAACAGAAGTATCATTAACAAATGGATAAAATATCCCCATTGAATTGCTACCACCACCTACACATGCAATTATATAATCTGGTAGTCTGCCTTCTTTTTTAATTATTTGTTCTCTAGTTTCATCACCTATAACTCTCTGAAAATCTCTGACCATTGTCGGATATGGATGCGGGCCAACAACAGATCCCATTACATAAAAAGTGTCCTCGATATTTGTAACCCAGTCGCGAATCGCTTCATTTACTGCATCCTTTAATGTTCCGGTACCTGATTTTACTGGCGTTACTTTTGCTCCAAGTAACTTCATTCTAAACACATTCAATGATTGCCTTCTTATATCTTCTTCCCCCATAAAAATCTCACATTCCATATCAAACATAGCAGCACCAGTTGCTGTTGCAACACCATGCTGGCCTGCGCCAGTTTCCGCTATAACCTTCTTTTTCCCCATTCTTTTGGCTAATAAGATTTGCCCCAATACATTGTTTATCTTATGTGCACCTGTATGGTTTAAATCTTCCCTTTTTAAATATATCTTTGCCCCATTCATCCTTTTAGTAAGATTCTCAGCAAAGTATAGAGGTGTAGGTCTCCCGGAATACTCTTTTAAATAATATTTGTATTCATTTATAAAATTTTCGTCTTCTTTAGCTTTATAAAACTCCTCTTCTAATTCAATTAAAGCATTCATTATTGTCTCTGGTACGTACTGTCCTCCAAATTTACCAAATCTGCCATTCAAAATACTCCCCTCACTTTCTCAATTATATCCTTCATCAAATTAAAATCTTTAAAACCATTTTTTTCAACACCACTTGAAACATCGATTATATCCGGCTTTACTTTATCTATAGCAACTAACACATTATCTGCATTTATTCCACCGGCTAAAATTGTAGTACAATTTACATTTGAATCTTTCAGTAAATCCCAGTTAAATTTTTTTCCTGTTCCTCCATATGCGCTTTCTATTTTGCTATCAAAGAGTATTCCGTCAACATGATATTTCATAGCTTTTACTAAATCAGATTTATCTTTAATTCTTATAGCCTTCCATACAATATAATTTCTGAAATTATTGATATATTCTTGTGTTTCATCACCATGAAATTGTAATACATCTAGTTTAAGGAGACTCGCTATATTATGAACTTTATCAATTTCTTCATTAACAAAAACTCCCACCTTTTTTATATCATTATTGAGATTCTCTAAAAGACTACTCGCAGCTCTTACATCAATCCTTCTTATGCTATTAGCAAAGATAAACCCGGCATATTCTGGTTTTAATTTATTTAAATATTCTATATCTTCAAAGCGCCTTATCCCGCATATCTTTATTTGTGTCATAATCAAACACCTTTCGACAACATAATAAATTCTTTAATTTCTTCTTTTTTATCAATTTTTCTCATAAATGTTTCACCAATTAGAACAGCACTTACACCGATGGAATGTAGATAATTTATATCCTTGGGTGATTTAATACCACTTTCAGATACTACTAAAACATCACTAGGTATATATTTTTTTAGCCTTTCAGTCGTGTTTAAATCGACATGGAAATCTTTCAAATCCCTATTATTAATTCCTATAATTTCAGGGTTAGAATCTAATGCTATATTAAGCTCATGTTCATCATGCACTTCAACAATAGAATATAGATTAAGTTCTTTTGCTTTTTTGTAGAATCTATTTAGATCTTTACCAAGAATAGCTACTATCAGCAAAACGGCATCGGCACCAATTGCTTTCGTTTCATATAGTTGATATTCATCAAATATAAAATCTTTTCTCAGTATAGGCTTTGATGTGACTTTTTTAACATCCTTTATATATCTATCATCCCCTTTAAAATAGTTTTTTTCTGTAAGAACTGAAATAGCGTCGACATTAACATCATTATACAATTTAGCTATTTCAAAATGATTAAAGTTTTCTCTGATTATACCCTTTGAGGGCGATGCCTTTTTAATTTCACCTATTATAGATATATGGTCTTTATCTAATGCAGCTTTGAAGTCTCTTACGTCTTCATTTATGATTTCATTTAAAATTTCTTTTAAAGGTTTTTTCATCTTTTGTATTTTCAATTGTTCTTTTTTCTTTGAAACAATATCATCGAGAATCATTGAAGATACACCTTCTGATAGCTCAATATCTCATTCAATTTATTTAGAGCACTACCTGAATCGATTAAATGTTCTGCAAGCTTAATACCCTCTAAAATACTATTAGCAGCTTTCCCAACGTATAGTGCTGCTGCACTATTCAAGACTACAATATTCCTTTTAGGGCCTTTCTCACCCTTTAATATATCAAGAATGATCTTAGCATTTTCTTTTGCGTCACCTCCTTCTATATCTTTATCATTTGATATTGGAATATTATAATCAAGTGGATCTATTGTATAATCAATGACAGTCCCATTTTTAACTTCAGAAACCTTCGTAGTTGTCGTCGTAGTTATTTCATCGAGGCCATCATTTCCATGAACGACAAGTGCCTTTTCACAGCCTAATTTTAATAAAACTTCTGCAAGTGTATGTGTCATACTTCCATCATATACACCAAGCACCTGCCCTTTAACAGATGCCGGATTTGTCAAAGGTCCCAATATATTAAATATAGTCCTAAGTCCCAATTCTCTTCTTATAGGTGCAACATTTTTCGTCGCAGTATGATATTTTGGGGCAAATAAGAATCCAAACCCCGTATTGTCAATTAATTCTTTTGTAAACTCGGGCTCTATATCAATTTTTATGCCAAGCTCACTTAATACATCTGCACTACCGCTTTTACTTGATACAGCTCTATTTCCATGTTTTGCAACTTTTACGCCAGCAGATGATGTTATTATTGCTACTGCAGTAGAGACATTAAATGTTCTTCCACCGTCGCCACCAGTACCACACGTATCAATAGCATAGTCAGAATTAAGTTTAATCTTCGCTGCATTGTCAATCATTGATTTTGCAGAACCAGTTATCTCATCAATTGTTTCACCTTTCATTCTAAGCCCAATAAGATAACCTCCAATCAGAGATGGTCCTGATTCCCCTCTCATTATGGAATCCATAGCAGTTTTTGCTTCTAATTCTGTCAGGTTTTCTCCAGTAACAATTTTTTCAATCGCATCCTTTAACATTGCATATCCCCTCCACATAATTTTTTAATATTGATTTACCCTTTTCTGTTAGAATTGATTCAGGGTGAAATTGTAGGCCATAAACTGGAAATTCTTTATGTTTGATGCCCATTATTGTTCCATCTGCAGTCTGCGCAGTTATTTCAAGCTCTTTCGTCAATGTATTTCTATCAATGATAAGTGAATGATATCTCATAGCTCTAATTGGATTTTTTATTCCTTCAAATAATCCCTTACCATCATGCATTACCATCGATGTCTTGCCATGTTTTATAACATTTGCTCTTATTATTTTTGCACCATATGCATAACCTATCGCTTGATGCCCAAGGCAAATACCCAATATTGGTATATCTCTCCCAAAATTTTTTATAACATCTATACAAATTCCTGCATCTTCAGGCCTACCTGGTCCAGGTGATAGAATTATACCGTCTGGCTTTAGCATATTTATATCAGATATATCAATTTGATCATTTCTCCGCACTTTAATATCAGAATAAATCTCTCCAATATATTGATAAAGATTATAGGTAAATGAATCATAGTTATCAATTAATAGTAGCATTACAGCACCTCCTTAAGTGCCATTGCTTTATTTAATGTTTCATAATATTCAGATTCTGGATTTGAGTCATATACGATGCCACACCCTGCTTGAAGATATGCTATATTATCCTTTAAAAGTAACGTTCTTATAGCTATACACATATCCATATTGCCATTATAGGAAAAATATCCGACTGCACCAGCATAAAATGACCTTCTTATATTTTCAAGTTCATCAATTATCTCCATTGCCCTCACCTTAGGAGCACCTGTAACTGTACCTGCGGGCAAACATGCTGCTAATGCGTCAAATGCTGTCATATCTTTTTTAAGCTTACCAGAAACTTTCGACACAATATGCATCACATGTGAATAAAAATCTACTTCCATAAACCTATCCAGTTTTACGCTGCCAAATTCACTGACTTTACCTATATCATTTCTTCCAAGGTCAACAAGCATAACGTGTTCTGCTCTTTCCTTTTCATCATTTATAAGTTCTTCTTTAAGTTTTAAATCTTCTTCCTCACTTTTGCCCCTTGGCCTTGTTCCAGCAATAGGATTTGTTATTACTTTGTTACCAAATACAGCAACAAGGCTTTCAGGGGAAGAACCCATTAATTGATAATCACCAAAATCTATATAAAACAAATATGGCGATGGATTTATTGACCTTAACCGTCTATATATATCAAATGGCTGTGAATCAGTTTTAGCTATTAATCTTTGTGATGGTACGACTTGAAATATATCGCCGTTTTTTATATATTCTTTTGCCTTTTCTACCGTTTTGCAAAATTCCTCCATAGTAAAATTCGACTTAAAATTGGTTGCATTAGATTTTACAGGTAACTCATGGTTTTCGATGTTATTTTTAATTTCGTTTAATAGTGAACTCAGCCTTTCTTTTATAGCATCATAGCTTTCAAAATCATTAGGAAATACATTATATATAACAGATACTGTATGCTTGAAGTGATCGTAGCATACAAATTCTTTATAAAACATGAAATACGATTCTGGGACACCTATTTCATCGATGTTTTTATCTGGTAGTTTTTCATATTGCCTAATAATATCGTATCCCGCATATCCAATGGCACCGCCTGTGAAAGGCAACTTGAGTCCATTTTTATCATAATTTTGTTGAATATTTTCTTTGATATAATCAAGTACCTTTCCGTATTTAATTGTTCGTTGCTTATTTTCAATTTCAACCTTATTACCATAACTTTTTACCTTAAGATATGGATTTGAACCAATAAAGGAATATCTTCCCCACTCTTTTCCGCTTTCTGCACTTTCAAGTAAAAATTTGTTCTTTCCTTTCAAATTGTAAAATATACTAACAGGTGTCAGTTCATCACCGTTTATTTCAATATAGATTGGAAAAACAACATTTTTACTTTTGAGTTTATCGAATTCCTCTTTACTAATATTTAACATATACCCACCTCCTTATAAATCAAAAAAGTCACTTCATCCCATGGGACGAAGTGACTCCGCGGTGCCACCCAAATTATTTCATACTTTTGTGGTTTAAAAAAGCACTTCATCCACTAAGGACGAAATGCTTTAATTTCGTTATTGCCACCTAAGTACAAAATATCTCTGCAGGTACAGATTTCTCGATACCCTGTCATTTTAACGGTAGACTACCGGAATATGCTACTTTAATTTCACATTTCATCTCACAGGCCCATTCAATATCACCTTCAGTACCCGGCTTGCACCATTCCGGACTCGCTATAACTTAGTATGATATTTACTACTCCTGGTCATCGATTTTATTCGCTTAAATTAATTAAATTATATAACGCGTTATATTATATGTCAATATTTTTTTATTTTTTTCTTAAATTAACATGTTAAAATCTTTTTGGAGACAAATTTTATAGATATTTCAAAAAGTAATAGATCAAGAATATCTCTGAATTCATTGCAATATTAAAATTTATTGCGGTATATACTTATGTATTTTTTCATCTATTGTTACTCCATTTGGCTTATAGTCTATTTTTACTATGGATACTACTCTTTTTGCACCTTCATTTATACATATATTCTGTGCTACCTTGACAATATCAAGAAGCTTATCGAGTTCTCCTTCCATAGTTGTTTCCATTGGACCTACAATATATTTAACACCCGTTGATTTAATATATTCAATAACTTTATCAACAACAGGATATATCTTTTCTTCTTCAACAGTAGGTAAGATTTGTAAGCTTACATTTACTACTGGCATAATTACATCTCCTTCAACATATCTATCATTTCTTTTACTATATTGCAGGAAATTACAGAGGCTTTCTTAACAAATGTTTTAAAATCGTAAGCAGCGTTGCCATCAGCATTATCTGAAATACTTCTAATTATTACAAATGGAACATTATTTAGATATGCCGTATGGGCGATTGCTGCACCTTCCATTTCTACTGCATACGCATTAAATATTTCTCCTAACCTCTTTACTTCATCTTTTGAAGATATAAATTTATCGCCTGATATTATCCTTCCAACAAAGGCTTTTCCCTCTACATTATCCTTTGTTGCCTTAAATGCAATATCTATCAAATCTTTGTCAGCTTTAAAAATGCTTGTTTTCATTCTTGGTATTACACCAAGCTCATCACCAAAAGCGGTTGTATCAAAATCATGTTCTATTGCATCAGATGATATTACTATATCACCAACTTCTATTCCATTTTTTAATCCACCGGCAACTCCTGTATTTATAATGCAATCAACATCAAATTCGGATATAAGTATCTGGGCTGCTATAGCCGCATTTACCTTTCCTATTCCAGAACGCACTATAACAGAATTTATTCCTTTTAGACTACCTTTATAAAAATCCATTTCGGCGCGGTTTAAAATTTCCTTTAATTCTATATCATGTTTTAATATATCTACTTCTTCGTCCATCGCACCAATTAATCCTATATTTTTCATTCATATCATCTCCATTCAGAAAATAACTATAATTTATATTAAGCAGGAGAAATCTTAATAGTTATATAAAAAGGGAGATTTCTCCCTTTTTATATATGTGAAGCACATCTTGCACAAATTGTAGGATGTTCTTCGTTTGTACCAACTGTCTCACTGTACATCCAGCACCTTTCACATTTATCACCTGGTGCATGGCTTACTTTAACAGCTAATTTATAATCTTCACTTTTATAAGCATCATCAGGTACATTATCATTTTCATTGTGTAATACTGTCTTAGATACGATAAATACTGTCTCAAAATCATTCTCAAATTGCTTCAAAAAGTCATATAAATCATTTGAAGCATATATATCAACTTGTGCTTCTAAGGAATGTCCTATTTCCTTATTTGCGCGTGATAACTCGAGAGCTTTTGAAACATCTTTTCTTATATCGAAAAGTTTATTCCATTTATCAATTATCTCCTTATTGTCATACATATCAACAGGTTTTGGCCAATCAGCAAGCTGTACACTTTCAAAATTATTATCTGAATCATGTTTCATATAGCTCCATATCTCATCAGCCGTAAATGTAAGAACGGGTGCTATAAGCCTTACAAGACCATTTAGTATTGTATAAAGTGTAGTCTGTGCTGCTCGCCTTTCCTTTGATGTAGCCGGGAATGTATACAATCTATCTTTTAATATATCGAGATATAAGTTGCTCATATCAACTATACAGAATGTATGAACCATATGGAGAAAGTCAAAATATCTATATTTGTCGAATGAATTTGTCATTTCTTTAACAAGGCTGTTAAATTTATAAAGTGCCCATTTATCTATATCAAGTAACTCCCCATATGGAACCATATCATTATCTGCATCAAAATCATATAGATTGCTTATGAGAAACTTAGCGGTGTTCCTTATTTTTCTGTATGATTCTGTCATCTGCTTTAGAATATCCTTAGATATTCTCATATCTGATGTAAAATCAGCTGATACGGTCCATAATCTCAATATATCTGCACCATATTCTTTTACAACATCAGCCGGATCAATTCCATTCCCTAGCGACTTTGACATTTTGCGACCTTCACCATCAACGACAAATCCATGTGTTAAAACATTTCTATAAGGTGCCGTACCTCTTGTAGCAACAGATGTCAAAAGTGATGACTGAAACCATCCTCTATGTTGGTCAGAACCTTCAAGATACAAATCTGCCGGCCACCTTAATCCTTCGGTAGTCTCCAAAACAGCCACGTGACTTGACCCAGAATCAAACCATACATCCATTATATCGGTTTCTTTGCGGAATTTATCTGAACCGCATTCACATTTAATACCCTTTGGTAATATTTCTTCCGCACTGAGCTCAAACCATGCATCAGAACCTTTTTCCTTAAATAACTCTTTAACCGCATTTATTGTTTCATCATTTATTAATTCTTTACCGCATTTCTGGCAGTAGAAAATTGGTATAGGCACACCCCATATCCTTTGCCTTGATATACACCAGTCATGCCTATCTCTTACCATGTTTGCTATTCTATCTTCGCCCCACTCAGGAATCCAGTTTACATTTTTAATTGCTTCTAATGCTTCTTTCCTAAAACCTTCTACAGATGCAAACCACTGTTCAGTTGCGCGGAATATAACCGGATGCTTACACCTCCAGCAATGGGGATATGAGTGTGTAAATGTCTTTGATGCAAGTAATGCATTGGCCTTTTCTAAATCTTCTTTAATAACTTTATTTGAATCGGCATAAAATAAACCTTTATATTTTCCAGCTTTTTCTGTAAAATATCCTTTGTCATCTACAGGGTTTAAAACATCAAGTCCATACTGTTGTCCGACAACAAAGTCTTCTTCACCATGCCCAGGAGCCGTATGAACGCAACCAGTACCAGCTTCTAATGTTACATGATCGCCTAGTATTATCAATGAACTTCTATCAAACAAAGGATGTTTTGCTTTCATTCCTTCAAGATCTCTACCCTTAAATGTAGCAATTATATCAGGCTTGCTAAGCCCCGCTTCTTTTTCAACACTATCAAGCATATCCTTTGCTATTATATAAATTTCATTTCCATACTTTGCAAGCGCATAATCAAAATCAGGATTTAAACATATAGCAAGGTTTGCCGGAAGTGTCCATGTTGTCGTAGTCCAAATTACAAAATACACGTTATTTAAATCATCGACAAAGCCTTTAAATTTTCCAAGGTCATCGATAACTTTAAATTTTACATATATAGAATCAGATTTTTCATCTGCATACTCTATTTCTGCTTCAGCAAGTGCTGTTTCGCAATCGGTACACCAATAAACAGGTTTTAACCCTTTATAAATATAACCTTTTTTTGCCATTATGCCAAATACTTCTATTTGTTTAGCTTCATATTCATGCTTTAATGTTAGATATGGGTTACTCCAATCGCCTCTAACGCCAAGTCTTACAAACTGTGCCTTTTGTTTTTCTATTTGTGAAAATGCAAAATCACGGCAAACCTTTCTGAATTCTACAGGGACTACTTCGTGTCTTTTTATTCCAAGAGTTTTTATCGCTTGTTGTTCAATTGGTAAACCGTGTGTATCCCATCCAGGAATATATGGTGTTTCATATCCCCTCATAGTTTTATATTTTACAATAATATCTTTTAAAACCTTATTCATAGCTGTTCCAAGATGTATATTTCCATTTGCATATGGCGGCCCATCATGCAAAATAAATTTTTCTTTCCCTTTATTTTTTTCTAATGACTTTTTATAAATATCCATATCAATCCATCTTTTTAATATCTCAGGCTCCCTTATTGGCAAATTTGCCTTCATCGGAAAATTTGTCTTTGGAAGATTTAGCGTTTTGTTATAATCCATCAAAATACCTCCTAAAATAGAATAAAAATTTAGTCTAAAATAAAAACTTCCCATCCATTAGGGACGAGAAGTCGCGGTACCACCCTTTTTATTAAGGAAAATCCTTAATCACTCATAGAATAACGGGAATCTCCCGGCAAAGCCTACTACTATTTCAGCCCGCGGCTTAGAGGTGATATATGTCAAATAAACTTATTGGCTTGCACCAACCGCCAACTCTCTTAAAAGTTTAATTTGCATAAGTTGTCCTCATCATCGCTTTTCATATTTTAAATAATTATATAATAATTAGAAAAACACGTCAATATCTTATGTCGTTATTGCCGATTTTACTTTTACGCCTTCGATATTCCCGAGTTTTCCAGTCAATGCTCCAATATCATCTGTCGTTCCATCAACAATGATTGCCATTATAGATATACCACGTTCTCTATATGGGATACCCATTCTTCCGACAATAATATCACCATATTCACTAAGTACATGATTTACTTTTTCTGATGACATCTCTCTATTCTGAATCAAAATTCCAATAACAGCAAGTCTATTTTTCATTGTCGTCTTCCTTTGTTTCTTCATCAAAAAACTCTCTGTCATCAATAGATAAAACAGCTTCTAATTGGCCTTCTAAAAGTGATTTAAATTTAGCTTTAAAAACATTGAGCCTCTTTTTTTGGTTTTCAAGTTCAGTTCTTATCCTTACAACCTCTTGATTAGCCCTCTGCATAATCTTTTCTGCATTTTGCTGTGCTTCCTGTATTATTAGTTCCGCTTCTTTTTTTGCGTTTTGTTTTAAATCTTCTGCAGACCTTTGCGCAACAATAAGGGTATTATTTAATGTCTTTTCCATATTGGTATAACTTTGAAGTTTATCATTCATGATATTAACCCTATCTTTTAGTTCGGAATTTTCTTTATAAAGCAATTCATAATCTTCCATTATCTTGTCAAGAAATTCATCTACTTCATTCTCGTTATACCCTCTAAACGAACGTTTAAATTCTTTGTTATGTATGTCCATTGGTGTTAACATAATAAATTCACTCCTCATTCTCTTTTGTTATTTATATCTTAAAATTTGTATAGCAATTCTTCCTTTTTTTGTTGTACCTTTAATTGTTTCGAACTTTATTCTACCATATCCCCTTAAAGATATGATATCACCTTCTTTAACTGCAAAAGACGGGTCTAATGTTGCTTCCCAATTGACCTCCGACATACCCGATTTAATTAATGTGATCGCTTTATTTCTTGATATCATAAAACCCGCCGCAACAACACTGTCAAGTCTAATGGACGCAACTGTCGCATTTATACTTTCGAATTTTAATTCGGGTTCTTTAACATCCGTTAAATTTATTGAATACGTATCAACTCTTTCTTTACCAATCTTATGTAAGTTCATCAATATATACCCGGCTATATCTTTATGTACTATGATATCACAATCTTTCTGTCTTTTTATTATATCACCAATTTTTTCTCTCTTTATTCCTAGTCCAACAATTGAACCTAAGACATCTCTATGTGATAGCAAAGATAGATCTCCAACTAACCTTATCGCATCTAAAGGTACCTCATCTTTATCCATAAAATCTGGATATATATGGGCTATTTTTCTTTCAGCATTGCTATAACCACCGAAAAATCTATAATTTATATCGTCATAAAGATTTATTAACTTTAGCAGAATTTTTTGTTCTCCTAAACTTAAAAAATCAGTATATTTACCCTTTTTATTTTTTTGAACCCATCTTAATATATCATCCAATCTTGCTTTTTTGTAATCAGTTTCCATTATATCACATAATCCTTGCAACAATAGTATAAACTATAGGTCTTATAACATATTGTATAACCAGCATAGCTAGTATTGGTGAGAAGTCTATCATCATGTTTCTTCCTAAAGATGATCTAAATTGTAGCCTTCTAAAAGGCTCTAATATAGGTTCTGTTACCACGATCACAAACTTTGATAAAGGATTGTTCATATTCTCAAGTCTTAATAAAGATAATATGACTCGTATAAGGATAAGCCAGTTAACAATTTCGAAAAAATAATTTAATGTAATTAATAATGCTATATTTGTTGTCAAATTGTATCCTCCTCAATTATTATAAATTAAACATTGAATCAACTTCATCCTGTATATCTCCAGAAATATCAAAATTCTCTGGTACTATTAAAAAAATGCTATTTGCAATTTTTTTAATCTCCCCATCAAGAGCAAAAATAGCTCCACTTAAAAAATCGATAAGCCTTTGAGCATCGTTCTTTTCCATATTTTGAAGGTCAATTATTATAGGTTTTTTGTTTTTTATTTCTTCCAATATATTTTGTGTTTGTTCGAAGTTCTCTGGTTTCATTATAATGACCCTTATTTGTGATTGTGTATGAATATTTACTATTTTTGGTTTTTTATTATATGGTATTTCATTTTCTACTTTTTCTTCTGTTTCATCTTGTTCATCCATTCCAAAAAAATTCAAAAGTTTTTCTATTACTTTTCCTGCCATTTAATTTCCCTCCACTTTATATAATCTTTTACCAAAAATACCAGTACCTATTCGTACAATATTGGCACCTTCTTCAATTGCAATTGCATAATCATTTGTCATACCCATTGATAAATACTTGAAATCTATATTTTTTTGATCAATTTTTTTGATACTTTCAAATAGTTCTTTCATCTTTCTAAAATACGGTCTACAATCTTCTGGATTCACATATGGTGCTACCGTCATTAGTCCTTTTAAACTTATATTTTCATATGCATCAAGGTCTTTTATAAAGTTAACGACATCTGCAGGTTTGACTCCATATTTTGTTTCTTCTAAAGCAATGTTTACTTCAACAAGGCAGTCCATTATAATTCCCTTTTGCATAGCTCTTTTATTTATTTCTTTAGCAAGATGCAGACTATCCAATGAATGTATCATTTTGACTTTGTCTATTATATATTTCACTTTATTTGTCTGGAGATGCCCAATAAAATGAAACTTGACATTATCTTTTAAAAATGGGTATTTATCATTTAATTCTTGAACTTTGTTTTCCCCTATATCTGTTATGCCGAAAGATATAGCCTCATTAATTTTATCAATGTCAACCGTCTTCGTAACTGCCATTAATAGGATATCATCTGGATTTCTATTTGATTTTAGCGCATGTAATTTTATGTTTTCTCTTATCATTTTTAAATTTTCATATATGCCCATATTAAACGCCTCTTATTTCTTTATGTAATTCTTGCCATTTACAACAATTTCGTCATACAACCTAAGTCCATTTGTATTGTCCTTGCTTTCTATTATCGCATTTTCCCGATTTTGTGTCTTTACATTAACTTCTTTAAATATAGGTAAATTATTATCTGAAATAACAAACACACCTGTTTTACCGTCCTTATTAACCAATGAGGATTTTGGTACCATGAAACCTTCATAATCATTTATAGTCAATATAACCGTAATTTTACGCTTTTTATAAAAATCTTTATACTCATCATTCATATCAAGTACTGCTATGTAAGTTTTATTATTTACCGAATATAATTTTAAAATTTTACCTCTTAATGATTGATCATTGCCATCAATTGTTACTCTTATATTAGTTCCCTCTTTTACCATTTTACTTTCTGAATAATTTAACGGAACTAATATGTACCAGTCAGAATTATTTATTATTTTTACAATAGGTTCATTTTGCTTAACACTTCCCTTATTTTCAGTTGGCTCCTTATTAACTGAATTTATATCATTTAAACTTATATTATACAATTTATTTTGATTTAAACTACTTTCGTAATCATCAAAATAATAGCTAATAATTCCAGCATCAGGTGCATACACTTTGTACAAATATTGTGCAATATTTTGCTCTAGAATTTTTTTCTGATTATAAAGCTCATCAAGATTTCTTATTGATTCTGGACCACTTTTCAGTATCTGATTTTTTTTATTTGTTAAATCATCAATCCTCTTTTTTATATCATTTTTCTTTGGACTATTGCTATTTATAGCCTCTTTATATTTCTCTTCTTCAGCATTTATTTGATTATTTAAATTGTCAATATCTGATTCGTAAGGATTTATTTCTTTATTATTTTTAATATCCTGTATTCTCTTATTAATATCATTTAGTTCATTCAATTTTTCTTTGTCAAAAGATTGTGATATAACTTCGGCTACTTCTTTACCCTTTGGTACTCTTGTCCCACTTGCTACAATCTTCTTGAGTTCACCAACTATAGGAGAATTTATAATTATTTCATTCCTTACTATGTAGCCATTTGTATTTATTGTTTCTAATAAATTGCCATACTTTAACGGCACTGTTTTATCCTTACCGCTAATTGTATTTATAGATACTTTACAAATATATAATAAAATTGCGATTATTATTAATGCTTTAAAAATATTTTTCTTCATAAGACCACCTATGAAATATATTCTATATAAAATTAAATTTTCCTTCTTTTAATTTCGGTTTATATACATATTTTATCATATTAAACAAATTAAACATACAAAAATTTTTTAAATATAACGTCTACAATCAACAAAAAATACTTGCATAGAAATGTATTCTATGTTATCATTTAATAAATTATTGAAGTAAAGGATAATTTAATATCTATTAAATGAAACAAGGGCGTTTCATTAGTATCTTTAGTGTATTAATGTTGCTCTTGTTTTATTTTGTTATAATTTATCTAAAAAGTAAAATATTGTTTGAAAGGGGATCTATTATGTCAGAGAGTTCACTTAGAAACATTTTTGGTGAAAATGTATTTAATGAGGCAGTTATGAGAGAACGCCTTCCTAAACAAACATATAATGCGTTAAAGAAAACAATCGATGAAGGACTGCCACTAGACCCTAAGGTAGCCGATGTTGTTGCAAATGCAATGAAAGATTGGGCAATCGAAAAAGGTGCAACACATTTTACACATTGGTTTCAACCATTAACAGGTATTACAGCAGAAAAGCATGAATCGTTTATCTCACCTACACCAGATGGAAAAGTAATAACGGAATTTTCAGGGAAAGAACTTATAAAGGGTGAACCAGATGCTTCGTCGTTCCCTTCTGGCGGATTAAGAGCGACCTTTGAAGCAAGAGGTTATACAGCATGGGATTGTACATCTCCTGCGTTTGTTAAAGATAATGTTCTTTACATTCCTACTGCTTTTTGTTCATATACAGGTGAAGCATTGGATCTTAAAACACCACTACTTCGCTCAATGGAAGCATTATCAAAGGAAGCCATTCGAGTGTTAAGATTATTTGGTAATACAACGTCAAAGAAGGTAATTACAACAGTTGGTCCTGAACAAGAGTATTTCTTAATAGATAAAAAATTATACGAAAAGCGTAAAGATCTAATTCTTACTGGAAGAACTTTATTCGGCTCAAAATCACCAAAGGGCCAAGAAATGGAAGATCATTATTTTGGTACAATTAGAGAAAGAGTATCTGCATTCATGAAAGAGCTAAATGAAGAACTTTGGAAACTCGGAATATCTGCAAAAACTGAACACAATGAAGTAGCACCGGCACAGCATGAATTAGCACCAATATACAACACAACAAATATAGCTACAGATCACAATCAGTTAACAATGGAGATAATGAGAAAAGTTGCTCTAAGACATGACTTAGTATGCCTATTGCATGAAAAGCCATTTGCAGGTGTAAATGGTTCAGGTAAGCATAATAACTGGTCCATGAGCACAGACGACGGTTTGAATCTCCTTGATCCTGGTAAAACACCACATGAAAATGCACAGTTCCTCGTATTTCTGTGTTCTGTGATAAAAGCTATTGATGAATATGCAGATTTATTAAGAGTATCCTGTGCAACACCCGGAAACGATCATCGTCTCGGTGCAAATGAAGCTCCACCAGCTATCATATCAATATTCCTTGGTGACCAGCTTACAGATATATTAAAGCAAATCGGAGAAAATGGTGGTGCTACAAATTCTAAACAAGGTGGAGAATTAAAGATAGGTGTTACAACACTTCCTACACTTCACAAAGATTCTACAGATAGAAATAGAACATCACCATTTGCATTTACAGGCAATAAATTCGAATTTAGAATGGTTGGTTCATCAGCATCTATAGCAACCGCAAATTATATTCTAAATACAATTGTTGCAGAAGTTTTATCAGAAATTGCTGACAGACTTGAAAAGGCTACTAATTTTGATAATGAAGTACAAAATTTGTTAAGAGAAATTGTCAATAATCATAAAAGAGTTATATTTAATGGGAATGGATATTCTGATGAATGGGTAAAAGAAGCTCAAGAAAGGGGATTGCCAAATATCCGCTCAACTGTTGAAGCAATACCTGCTCTATTAAAAGATAAAAATGTTAAAATAATGGAAAAACATGGTGTATTAAGCAAGGTAGAGTTAGAATCACGCTATGAAATAATGCTTGAAAATTATACAAAAACAATCAATATAGAAGCATTGACAATGCTTGATATAGCTAAGAGGCAATTGCTCCCTGCTGTTATCAAGTTTACTAAGGAGATAGCTGATTCAATTAATTCTGTTAAAGATACTGGTTTAAATGTTACTGTTGACGCACAGTCAGTATTGCTCAATGAAGTATCATCACTTGCCGCAGAGTTTAAAAAGAGAATATTAAATCTTGAAAATGCAGTAAATGGAGCAAGCAATGTAGAAGGTGATTCATTTAAACTTGCATCTTATTATAGAGATGAAGTATTTGTAAAAATGAATGAATTAAGAGAAGTCGGAGATCAGCTTGAAACTCTTGTTGATGCAGACTTATGGCCATTACCGACATATGCCGATATGCTATTCTATGTATAGAATATAAATTGAAAAAAGCTATTGGAAAAAAATCCAATAGCTTTTTTACTTTGATTGAAAAACATTAATTTATCTTTCTTATTACTTTTTTTATTCTTTTTTGATTCAACATCACCTTCTTTATTCTCTTTTCATTGGCTATACCCACTTTAGATGTGTCAGTTCGTAATCAAAATCTTTAAAAATTCCTGCATATATCGATATGCTGTTTTTATGTTAATCACTTAAACCTCCGATTGTTTGTTATTGAATTTCCGTTAATCTACCTCAAATTCATATTGAAAATAATGACATACATGCTATGACTATAGAGGAGACGAATTTAATGCCGTAATAGAACCTAAAGATGCTTTAGAATCATTAGAAAAAGCAGTAATGTAAAGAGCTATCGTTGTATACATAACTTGATGAATATCTCCAAACTAATAATTGCATACTAGAAAGAGATGTAACTAATTTCTTTTTGTTACATCTCTTTCTATGTTTATTCAGCTTTTTTATAAATGGCTGTTATATAGTTTTTTACAATCATTTTACTTGGTGGAGACGAAGAGACTCGAACTCTCGACCCCCACAATGCCATTGTGGTGCTCTCCCAACTGAGCTACGTCCCCATTATGTATGGTGGAGGTGCGGGGAATCGAACCCCGGTCCGAAGGTGCCACAGTAAAAGCTTCTCCGGGTGCATTCACCGTTTTATAATTCCCTCCACGATTCTCCCGGTGAAAGGATAATCGCTTTGGTAGCTTCATAAAATCCAATTTGCCTCAAAGCTTTGGCAAATCAGTTCCCCACTAAATCGACGCCCAATCCCTTGATGTGGGAATCAAAGGTTGAACGGCTGCTTATTAATTAAGCAGCGTAAGCTAAATTATCGTTTGCGTTTATATTTAAATCCACCGTTTTACGAGCTGATGGAACCTCGACCCGCTACTTTTACCTCAACTACCCCCGTCGAAACCAGTACACCCCCATGTTAAATATACTGTCTCTCTTTAAAATGCCTTTCTATCTCTCTTTTTGCATCTCTTTTAGCTATATCTTCTCTTTTATCATAAAGTTTTTTACCTCTTGCAACTGCAAGGTCAACTTTTACAAGACCATGCTTTAAATAAACTTTTATAGGTATCAACGTGTAACCCTTTTGTGTTACATATCCAGTTAGTTTATTTATTTCATGTCTATTTAAAAGCAATTTTCTTGTTCTTAATGGATCTTTATTAAATATATTGCCTTTTTCATATGGGCTTATATGCATATTGTACAAGAAAACTTCATTGTTTTCAATACGTGCAAAGCTGTCTTTTAAGTTAACTTTTCCCATACGTACGGATTTGACTTCTGTACCAGAAAGAACGATGCCGGCTTCATAAACTTCGTCTATAAAATAGTCATGACTTGCTTTTTTATTTTGTGCTAATATTTTTATGTTTTCACTCACCATAAGCCAACACCTTTTTTACAAAATTACCCTACTTGCAAAAACAAATAGGGTCACTTGCTAATATATTATAACATATTTAAAGCCTATGTCAAGTATATTTCTCAGGTCGTGTAGTTATTCTGTGATAATGTCATATTGAATTTATTCTGATAAAATGTCATATATGAGAGAGGAGATATTCAATATGACTCAAAAAGAAATAACTCGTCTTAGAGTTATCAATCAAACTATTGATAAAGTCATAATCATCAGAGAAGCTGCTGAGCTTCTGGGCTTAGTGAACGCCAAGTAATTAGGTTAAAAGGAGGATTTTAAAAGATGGTCCTGCGTTCATAATTCATAAAAATAGAGGTAGGAAGCCTCAGCACGCTCTTTTGGATGAAATCAGAACTAGAATTGTTGAATTAAAGCAATCGAGGCTAATTTCATGCATTTTTCTGAGCTGCTTGAGGAACATGAAAATATTAAACTGAGTTATTCAACAATATATAGGGTCCTGACTCAAGAGGGTATTAAAAGCACTAAAAAACATCGTAAGCGTAAATCTCATCATCGAAGAAAGAGAAAACCTCAAAAGGGAATGCTGGTTCAGATTGATGCTTCTCCTCATGAGTATATCATAGGAGGTAAATCATTTACTCTTCATGAGGCAATAGATGATGCTACCGGTGAAATTCTTGCTCTTTTCTTCGCTCCAAACGAGTGTATGGAAGGGTATTTTGAAATTATAAGGCAAATAGTTAGCAAATATGTTGTCCCTATGAGTATATATTGTGACCGTCACTCTATTTTTGTCTCTCCTAATAGTGGTAAACTATCTATAGAAGAGCAATTAGAGGGAAAGACAGTTAATCTTACTCAGTTCGAAAGAGCCATGGGAGAGCTTGGAATCAATATTATTAAGGCTAATTCTCCACAAGCTAAAGGCCACATTGAAAAGCTATGGGATACGCTTCAAAACAGGCTTCCTGTTGAGTTTAAGATTCATGGGATTGACACTATGGAAGCTGCTTATGCCTTTTTATCGCAATTTATTGTTGCTTATGATGAAAAGTTTGGTGTTGAACCTGAAAATCCCGAGTCTGCTTTTAGGCCACTTGATTCTAATATTAACCTTGATTATATTTTATGCGTAAAGGAGGAACGTACTATCATCGAAGGGTCTGCTTTTTCTTACAAGGGTAAGTATTATCAACTTATCAAGAATGGTAAAAAAGGCTCCAGCTATGCCCAAAGCTAAACTTACTGTTTTAAGTAAGCAGTTCTAAAATAGGCTTAAAAAGCTTTGTGTGCTGATGTTATATTGATACTTTGCTTCTTGATGAACGTCCGAAAAAAGAATCTTTAAAATCATCTAAAGAGAAAGCTGTAAAACGGACTATAGTAAAGCCAAGTGCTGATCCCCCATGGCGACAAACACAAAAGAAGAAGCCCAATTGCGCGTATGAAGAAAGCGATCGTGAGATCGTTGAAATGCTTAATCAGCTTTTCAATTCTACGCGTGCATGGGCATAGAAAAATATTGTCATATATTATGATACTCGCTTTGATGGTATTTATCAAGGCTTAATTTCCTATGCCTTTTTAAGGCTTTTCTTTTAAAGATATGTATAGAATAAATTGCATGTTTTTATGTCTATAGATTACAAGACATAACATTCTATACATAGTATGTCTACAATTAACGCGTGCTTTAAAAGGCTTCTTCGACAATTTTATATTATTATCAATTTAAAATCTTTTGCTACAATTTTACTTCGTTTTAAGAAAAAATTTGTTACCATCACTGAAACATAAAAGCATATTTAAACATGGACATTTTTACTGAATAAATTTGCTCTTTTTTAGGTGACATTTTCACAGACTATTGACATATTGCCTGCTTCTTGCCTTTATCAGTACCTAACAACTCCTTTGTAACCGTATTTTGAAAGTTCATCTCTTTATCAAAGTTTATTGACGTGCCAATAATTGAAAAATCAAACACATAATCTTTATTATTTATAGTGGAATTGACAAATGATGTTATTATCGCAATCAATACAGCACCAACAATTATATGTATCTTATAATAATCCCAAATGTATTCTGCTTTTTCTTTAAATGTCATGTTTTTCATCCAATTGTTGGGCTTCATTTATTATCCTCCTATCATGCAAAACTAATTTATCTTTTTCTTTAAATTCAGAAGCTGTTGCGGATCATTTGTAATAATGCCATCAACACCAAACCTTAACATTTTCTCCATTGATTCTATACTATCAACTGTCCAAGGAAATAGCTTAACATTGTTTAATTTACACCCTTTCACAACCTCCGGAATTATATTAAAGTAAAAAGGATGAAGTGAGTAAGCATGCATTCTATTTGCTATATACCATGGCTCCACCAGACCGCATTCATATAAAAGACCAATGTTTAACCTCGGCTCAATCTCTTTCACAATCTTTACACTGTAATGATTAAATGATGATATAACCACCCTATCCTCAAAATTATAATCAAATATACAATTTATTAATTTTTCTTCGATTCCCGGATATAAGATTATTCCACTTTTTATCTCTATATTTAATAAGACATCTTTATTTTTTAAAAGTTCTAAAACCTCTGGTAAAGTAGGAATTTTTTCACCAGCAAATCTTTTGCTGAACTTTATACCTGCGCTTAACCTTTTTAGTTCACTTAATGTATAATCTTTGACATATCCTATTCCATCAGTAGTTCTGTCAACTCTCTCATCATGTATAACAACCAAATGACCATCTTTGCTAAGCTGAACATCAAGCTCAATGCCATCCGAACCGATTTCAACAGCTCTTTTGAATGACGATAGTGTATTTTCCGGTGCATTCTTGGAATCTCCACGATGTGCTATAACTAGCGTTTCAGGCATAATATCAATCTCCTTAATCATAAATTTTTGCACAATAGGTCTTGTCTTTGCAATGCAAAAAAGCAATATATACGCCTTTGTCATTTTCTCCTAAAATATCATGTTTAAAAAATCCTATTGAGATATTTTTACCTTTTTCTATGCTGGACATATTTTTCGCCATAGGCAAATTATGCTGCAACCATTCATCGTCATGCAATAATGACTTTACACTGTCGGGTATTTTCTGATACACATCTTTTAAACAGTTAGGATAAGCTTTGTTGTTTGTTGAGAACATGTAATCATACCTTAGATAATCTTTTATCAACATAGAATCTATTCTTTTAGAAACAGCAAACTTATACATTATGTCGTATAAATCATTTAAAGAATGTCTTCTGTTAAATAAATTGTAACTCTCCCAATAATCGTACATCGATTTATATAAGTCAAATGGTGCATCATAAAAGCTTAATAAGAAATTCAATGTTTTATTAAACCTTCCAGAGTTGTAATATTTATCTACCAAAAAAGCTATACTTTTTAATTCGTGAAGTTCATAATACGACATTGTACTTGTCTTTAAAACCTCATATGGTGCATCACTCCTAAACTCTATACCATATTTATCTTTATATTTCCTTAAGTTCGTTCCTTTCAAAAGCTTTAAAAATCCCAACTGAATCTCATCAGGATTTAATTTGTATACGTCATTAAAAGAATCTGCAACCGAATCAAAGCTGTCGCCCGGCAGTCCCGCAATCAAATCTACATGTACCTTTATACCGGCATCCACAATAAGTTTTATACCGTTTAGCGCACTCTCCACATCTGGGTTTCTTGATACATTTATAAGCGTGCTTTTATTTGTCGTTTGAATGCCAACTTCAAATTGAATCCTATCCTCTATACCTTTTAAGCTGTCTATAAATTCCTTATTGATTAATTCAGGATTAACTTCACAGTGAAATACTGTATCGCCTTTCAATTCTCTTATTATGTTCAGTATCTCTATCGCCCTCTTTATGTTGCTGTCGAAAGACCTATCAATAAGCTTTACAATCTTTGCACCCATTTTTGATAGTGCATTCAAATCCACCTTTACTTTTTCAATGCTTGCGTATCTTAGCTTATTGTCTAACGATGACAGGCAATACGAACACCTAAAAGGGCAGCCCCTTGATGTCTCATAGTATACAAGTCTATCTGAAATTTCTTCATCAGAGTAAGGAAATGGAATATCGTCTAAATTAACATAATCAGCTTTTGCCTTCACTATTATACTTTCATTGGTCCTATAAGCTATACCATCCAAGTCATCTATATTTCCTCCAGTACAAAACCTTGCTAAAAGTTCTTTAAAAGTTATTTCACCCTCACCTAAGACAATAAAATCTATTTGACTAATTTTTAGCAAGTTTTCTGCATCGTAGGATGCTTCCGGCCCACCGAGAACTATGATTATTTCTTTTTTTACTTTTTTTATATATTCACATAGCTTTAAAACCTTTTCTATGTTCCATATATAGCAGGAAAAGCCAACCACATCAGGCATCTTCTTTAATATTTCGTACAATATGTAATCAGTGTCATCATTTATAGTCATTTCTAATATCTCTATCTCCATTGGCTTACAGTACCACTTGATATTTCTTATAGCCAAATTTGTATGATAGTATTTAGCATTTAGCCCAACCAATACTGTCTTCATTTCTACACCTCTAAAAATAATCTAATATAATTATAGCATAGGAAAATCCAAATAAAGCAATAAAATAATTTAATTTTCGATAACGCATATAATATAATATAATCACAGTAATCTTTGAAGAAGGGATGGATAATATTGAGCGTAAAGTTTAACAAAATATGGCTTTTGCTAACTTTTATAGCATTGTTATTTTCTTCATTATACCTATATTACATATTATCACCAAACACTGTTTCACCTGATGTTTACAAGTTTTTTTCTCATTACACAGTAGAAAAATCTATACCATATCACAAAGAAAGTAGGATAATAAATATCATTTCGTTTTTAGTCCAATTGATATTTCTATTATGGTTCGTCTTTGGAGGATTTGCTTTGCGACTTTCAAAAGCGTGTGAAAAGCTTAGTGGAAGAAATTACTATTTAGGTATTTTCATTTTCTTTCTCGTGTTGTGGACAATCTTAAAAGTTTTATCATTGCCTTTCAGCTTATATTTGTTTAAGCTGCAGGTAAAATGGGGGTTCTCAGTACAAACGCTTCAATCTTGGTGGATCGATTATATAAAAAGCTCAGCCATCGACATTGTACTTTCTGGAATTGGAATAATATTATTATTTTTTGCACTAAACAAATGGAATATGACTTGGTGGATATTAGCATCTGTTTTTCTTACAGCCATGCTTTTCTTGCAAAATTTTATATGGCCCTCATTTATCGCTCCTATGTTTAATAAATTTACACCTGTTACTGACCCTGTTATTTTAAATATGGTAAATGATATATCAAAAAACGCAGGAATAAAAATTGACAGGGTTGAAGAAATGGATGCCAGCAGAAGAACTACACTTGCAAATGCATATTTCTACGGTTTCGGCAGTACAAGCAGAATCGTTCTTTACGACACATTATTAAAAAAATACCCTCAAGATGAGATAAAAGCTGTAATAGCGCACGAAGCCGCTCACTGGAAAGAAAATCACGTTTTAAAAAGCATTTTAATAGGTTCAATAGGAATTTTCACAATGCTTTTTATATTTGACATTTTGCTAAAAACTAGTGTAACACAAACACGCAGCAACAAGTACGGACCTTTTGTCATATCCTTACTTTATCTATTTCTGCTTTTGATTAACTTTGATACAAATCCAATTCAAAATTATATCTCTCGGCAAATGGAACGACAGGCAGATCTGCTTTCAGTACAGTATCTGCACAATAAAGATATCGTCATTAAGCTTCAAGTTGACCTTGCAGAAAAAAGCTTATCTGACATTGAACCGTCAAAATTTATAGAGTGGTTTTCTTACACCCATCCCAGCACTATAAATAGAATAAGAGCCATCGAAAAGTCAAATCTATAAAGTAAAATAAGGATGATGACCATCCTTATTTTACTTTAATTAAAATTTACAGCATGCTTAACAGTTTATTAATGATATTTTGAAAAAACTGAAGAATTACCTTTATTATGGATTTTGATTCAGGATTTTTATTTACAAAGTCTTTAAATGATGTAGTAAGATTTTCAAGTCCGCTTTTGACTTTATCCCAATTTATATTGGCATTTTGTAATTTTCGAAGCAGTGAAACGAGGCTACTTATTTCGTCTTGCGTTAAAGTTATTCCTAGACTATTTGCAGTATTTTGTATTAAGCTTCTAAGCTCTGCATCAGAAAGTTTCCCTGTCTGCTTAGACATCTCTTCTTTAAGCCTTTTTAAAAGCTCTACTGCCTTTTCTTTATCACCAATCTTATCGCCAATCTGCCCAGTAGTTACCATCTCTTCATTTGCAATCTTTTTGACATCATCGCTTATGGGTTTTCCAGTTGCATCTTCAAATGCCTTTATTATGCCAGTGAGTGCCGCCGTCCCAGACACGGGATACGGTGCAGAAACTTCAATGTCTGCATCTTCTACACCTGCTGTTATCAAAGCGTTTTTAAACATATCATCAGTAACCCATGTTATATTATGTGTAGTTACGCTTAAACCCGAACCTTTTGCTTTAAATGTAATTAATGATGATGAAATAGCCTTAGACCCTATTACATTTGCAGGCAAGCTATCGCCTAAGTATTTGTGTTCCTCCTGATTTGTCACTTCTACTATGTGTATGTTATTAATATCGCTAACATTAAAATCTCTCAACATCTGATCTCTCTGGTCCTTAGTGAGATCATGGCCGAAAGTAACGTACTGTGTACCCGGGCTTGTATCTGCAAATGCAATAGTAAAAACTGTTGTAAAAACTAATAATATCGTTACTGTGATTTTAAGGTGCTTCATAAATTTCAACATCAGCTACATCTCCTCCTAAATTTTATTTCCCTAAAATTATAATCATTTTATTTATTTTTTTCAAATTTAATCTAAAACAATCCACTCTGATTTATACTTTTCTCCTTTGCCATTATCTATACTTTTGAGCTCTGAATACTACAGCCGCCAATTATCAAAGCAATCATGAGAATTAATAAACATATTTTTAATTTATTCATAATAGATTCTTTTTTTATAATTTTTGCAGTTTCATATTAAATGCATTTTCTAACAAACTCAATAAATGCAAACTCCATATTCCTTGTTATATCTTTATTTATCACGTTCCATAAATCAAACCCTTGAAGTTGACTTTCTGTAATTGTGCCGATCCTCCAGAAAGCCACACCTTTAAGTCCATGCATTCTTACAAGTTTTAGTTTCAAATCTATACTGTCGCTGTTTTCAAACCATATTGTATGTTCTACCCCATTTTCATTGTATATATATCTTTTCATCAAATCTGTAAGGTTGACCACCGAACTTATTGATTACCTCGTCCAATGTAAGCGATTGAGCTTCTGTATCGCCAGCCCAATCATATCCATAAAAATCTATTCCGAGCAAAGCTTTATCCGCCGGTATACCATTATTTAATGCAAAATTTATTACATCATCTACCCACCAATACGGCGCAATAGGACCCGCATCTGTTGACGAATTGCGATAGTCATACGCCATAAGTATAACACTGTCAGATATACTTCCAATAGCTTTAAGATCATATCCTTGATACCATGTTGTGTACGTTGTTATCGGAGGCACTACAACTGACAATTTTAAATTATTTTTATTTGCCATTGTCCTCAAATCCTTTAAAAATAGTATAAAATTATCTTTATCAGCACTTTCTAATCCCTCAAAGTCTATGTTTACTCCATCATAATTATATTTTAATGCAGTTTCGATAATGTTGTTTTCAAGATTGGCACGCTTGACATTATCTTTTAATATAGGGCTTACTACAGCTCTATCACCCATTATCATTGCCGAAAGTTTAGTTCCGCTTTTATCAGCTATTTTTCTAACTTCTTCATACCCATTTGGCAATAACAGCTTTATACTCCCATCTTGACTTACAACAAACCAATATGCTGATGCTTCATTAAAATCCCCGGCTCTCCTTTTAAATTGTGGATACGACCTAACTGCATAAAAGCCAAGTATGTAGCACTTATATGGATCTGTAGAAATATTTACAGTATAAGTACTTTCATCCCAATTGACATCCGCACCAAGTGCTTCGGATATAAACCTTAAAGGTACCATTGTCCTTCCATTAGCTATAAATGGTGCTTCATTAAGACTCTTTTTGATTCCATTTATGTATGGCATTAGCATCACCTATAGTAAGCTTGACACTTTCCTTTCCTCTAATGCCCGTTACAGTCTGTTTACTTGCATCATAGTCAACGCTGGCACCAAGTTTTTCAAATATATCCCTATATGGCACCATTGTACTGCCATTTTTAACGACAGCGCTCTGTGTAAAATTCACCAACTGTCCATCTATTTGGCTGTGCATACGTACTGGTTGAATGAAAAATTAGCAATGTTAGACAGATAAATGTCAATAGTATAGTATTTTTAAAATACCTCACACCTACCCCCTCCCTTAAAAAACAAACTTCATTTTTTTTAGAACGTAAACAATCATACATTTTCTTCATCATTATTGTGAACCATAATTATACATCGTTTATAAATAATTTATTAAATTTAATATTACAATTTGGTAACAATTCCAATTACAAAAATAAAAAAGTTAAAAATTCTGCGGATATTTTGCATAAATTGGCTGAGTATTTTTTATATCTATACCAAGTTTTTTTACACTCTTTTACTAAGACTAATACGAAAAGGCAGAAGCCGTTTTTATACTAATTGTGCTTCTGCCTCTTCATGTTCTATTTTTGAAGAAATAAAACAAATTCTCATACAGATAAAGTTTAAAATGGTCATAAAATAAATTTTGAAGTTTATTTACCGTCAGGAGTTGCCAATACAAAATCTACTTCTCTCTTGTCGACATTTGCCCCAACAACTTTCACATACACTACATCACCTATAGAGAATTTTCTCTTCGTTCTTTCTCCTATCAACGTATATGTTTCATCATCATAATGATAGTAGTCATCATCTAGTGTATCTATGTCGACCAATCCTTCTACAGTATTGTCTAGCTCTACAAAAAATCCGTAATTGGTGACATTAGCAATTATAGCCTTATATACATTTCCAATTCTTTCTTTCATGTACTCTACTTTCTTCAAATCTTCTATCTCTTTCTCTGCTGAATCTGCCGCTCTTTCCCTTTCTGAAGATTTTAATGAAATATCATTTAATATTTTGTTATAATGTTCCTGCCGTTTCTCATTCAATTTGCCATGGATATTCTCTTTAATAATCCTATGGATTATCAGATCAGGATACCTTCTTATAGGTGATGTAAAGTGAGTATAATACTGCGTTGCAAGTGCATAGTGGCCTAAATCCTCTGGGCTATATCTAGCTCTCTTGAGGGATCTTAATAAAAGCGTCTCTACGACCCTTTGTTCATTCTTCCCTCTCACCTGTTTTATAAGTTCTTGTAAAGCTTTTGGATGTATTTCATCTCCTCCAATGCCTTTTATGTGATAACCAAGATTGTGTATAAATTTATTAAATGCCATCAACTTTTCCATATCAGGATGCTCATGAACTCTATACACAAATGGCACGTTAATCCAATGCATGTGTTCGGCAACTGTCTCATTTGCAACAAGCATAAATTCCTCAATAATCCTATGCGCTATATTCCTTTCAACTTTTACAATATCGGTGGGTTTTCCATTTTCATCAACAATTATTTTTGCTTCTTCAAAATCAAAGTCTACACTGCCGCGTCTTTTTCTTCTTTCTAACAATATGTTTGCCAAATCTCTCATATTATTAAAATCCTCTACTAAATCTCTATAACGCTCTTTTAATTCATCATCATTTCCTTCTAAAATTTTGTATACATTAGTATACGTCATTCTTTTTTTGCTTCGTATTACACTTTCAAATATATCATGGTCAATAACATTACCATCTCTATTTATCTTCATTTTGACTGTAAGTGTCAATCTATCCTCTGATGGATTGAGGCTGCAAATTCCATTTGATAATCTCTGAGGTAACATTGGTATAACTCTATCTACGAAATATACACTACAACCTCTATTTAAAGCTTCTTTATCAAGTTCCGAACCTTCTTTTACGTAATGACTGATATCTGCAATGCTAACATAAAGTATATAATCACCGCTTTTTAGTTTTTCTACTGCTACAGCATCATCAAGATCCTTGGCATCTTCACCATCTATTGTCACAATATTCAGGTGGCGCAAATCTGTCCTTCCTGATATTTCTTCACTGGATATTTTTTCTTCGATATTTTCTGATTCTCTTATCACTTTCTGAGGAAATTCTTCTGGTATATTGTATGAGCGAATCACTGACAGTACATCTACTCCAGGATCATTTTTCCTGCCTAAAATCTCAACTATTTTTCCTTCAGGACTTCTCCTTTTTTCTGGCCATTTAGTTATTTTAACTACCACTTTCATGCCATCTTCGGCATTCATGGTATCAGCTTTTGAAATAAATACATCTTGTGTGATGCTCCTATCATCGGGAACTACAAAGCCAAAGTTGCGACTTTTTTCAAAAGTGCCAACTATAGTAGAATTAGCCCTCTTGAGTATTTTTACAACTTCGCCTTCCCACTTTTTACCTTCAACTTTTTTTATCACCCGAACTAATACAATATCATTTTGCATTGCACTGTTTAAATTGTCCTTAGAAATAAATATATCCTTAATGTTTTCATTTTCTGGTATCAAAAAAGCAAAACCCCTTGATGTGGCATCTATTTTGCCTTTTATTATATCAAGCCTTTCTGATAAAGCATACTTTTCATTTTTTGTTTTATATATTGTCCCATCTTTCTCCAAATCCTTTAATAGATCCTCAACAATGCCTTTTTGACTATAATCCACATCAAGCATTTTCAAAATATTATCAATCTTAGAAGGTTTATAATTTTCGTCATTAAAAAGCTCTAATAATTTATATTTAAAATTCATACCGATTCCTCTCAATCCATTAAAATTAAGTATTAATAATTGAAATAAATACATGCCAAATTTCTTACATAATTAATTTTCCAATATCTATTATAATTATAACATCTACCATGAGAAATATTGAAGAAAAACTATAAAATAATTTTCATTTTTCACTTTTGTTTTAACCTTTGTATTAATTTAATCGCTTGAGATCTATATTTATATTTATATTTTTCTGGCAGCAGAGTATCTCCATATGCTAACTCTTGCAAGGCTTTTATCGCATTATCAATACCTATTTTTCTGATAGCAAACTCGTCTGCTCGTTGCTGACACTTCTGTTCGATTTGTATAAAAATTATTAATATTAAACAAATTACAGATACCGCTGCAATAATCATCGTCCAAAAAGTATAATGTAATTTTCCAATAAAATGTAAATAATCAACAATTAATACAGAAATATAAACAACCCACGGGAAAATTACAGGCGAAAAAAAATTTCTCATTATATTATTATAATGATCCTCAATATGACCTTTTTCATGAGCTATTACATAACTTAAAATGTTTTGATTTTTAGATATAAAGGAATTAACAAAAATTTTTCCCTTATGCGCCATCCCCAGCGGACAACCTTGCAAAAAAGGCATTATAGGACTTTCATAGACAGCATAATTACCATCATTTAAAATCAGTTTACTAAATACAACAGCAGATGAGTTTTTATAATTTAATGTAGAAAATACATATGGTCCAATAAAATAAAAATAAAATAATATTATACTGGTATCAAATATTATATGTCCTGCAAATTTTTCAGGCATACCTAACAGTATCAAAACAGTTGCAATATAATCATAAAGTTTTATTATTCCAATTGGTGCAATAATCATCAATACTAAACCTATTATCATAATAATTATTGTTTTTATATATTCGACTTTTTTTATAGGCTCTGTATTTTCAATAAATAAGTGACTCATGTCTATTGGTATGCAAATTTTCTTTAAGCCTGATAATACAATTATATTTCTTTTAATCTTCTGATTCTTTGAACCTTGAAGAAGAAAATTAAGTGTTGTCCATGTATTTGTATAATAATACTCTACTTTCTTGCAGATTGGACGCATTTTAACCGGTTTTAATTTAGGTAATCCCGACGCTAAGATATTTATAAATAAACTAAATATAAAAAATAAAAGATATCTTGAAAAATTAGTATGTAAGAATCCTTGTTCCAGTGGTGTTAATAATGCAAAAACTTCTACCCCAGAAAAACACCAAGATATAAGAGCGGCGCGGACTATCCACGCCGCTAATTCTGCTAATTTTTATCTATAAGGATATTACTTAAACTCATATTAATTCAGGATACAATTTCACCTGCATAAATATTACATTACATAAACCTGTTATTTACTTAACATATATATTCTATTAAAATACAAAAAATCCTTCAAAAAGTTAAAGGAATAAATCAATTATATGAAATAATTTTTACAAAGTAATTAAAGAGTTATAAGCAACATTTTTTAAGCTGCTTATAACAGCTATGCTTGATCGCTAACTGATGTTCAGAAACATAAAGCTGAATTTTGATTATATTATAGATATTTTTTGCAACTGAATGACACCATAATACTATCCATCCTTTTTTAACATATGGATTTATATCAAAGTATTTTGCAAATACATTTACCATGGCTTCCATTTCTTTATAAAGAAGATCTCTCACTGTTTTCAGATAATAAAGATATAAACTTTCGCGAAAGCGGCTAAAAGTCCTTTCGCTAAAAGGTTGACTTTTAAAGCTTGTAGTATGAAGTGCATACTGAAAACGGATATAACATAGGATACTTGCTAATAGGTCGGGTCGTCATCTGTAAGGGTTAAACATTTCTTTTAGTATTAGTGATCCAATTATTGCGTTTACTGGGCTGTTTAGACGAGAAGCGGCATTATCGATGTACAATACAGAAAAATATCTCTCATTTATTGCCGAAAATATTATTTCAGCAAAGTCTTTCGCCAGTAAATTTAATACAAACTTTTTTTGCTCTCTCATCCAAGTTTAAAAATTTGTCATCCATTGTGATTTGTTGAAATTCGTTTAATATGAATGCCAACTATATTTCTATTTTACCATAATTCAGTCAGTATTAAGAGTTTCACATGTATAATTGGATAAAAAAATACTTTTGGCACATTAATCAAAGCATTTTAGGTAAAATTAGAGTGTTTAAAAATAATTACTTGATTTTCTTAAGAAAAATTTAATAAAAAATTTATTTTTTTGTAATTTTTAGCAAAATTAATTATGATATAATTACACTAATTAAATAAATATGTAAAAATATGAAAGGATGTGATATGATAAAAATTACCTTATATGTGATTTTTCATTTATATAAGGAAAAAAGAAAAATAATTTTCAGATGAGGAGATGTTTTTTATGTTAAAGAAATTAGTTTTATTACTTCTAGTTGTTACGCTTCTTACAGTTTCTACCTTTAGTTTAGTTTTTGCTATGGATAGCACTGTAGATAAAAATGTTGAAGCACAAATAAAGAACATTTCAAATTACGGTGAATTTATGATTTGGAATGGAGAAAAAATAAGTGAAAGAATAAATTTATATAATTCGGACGAACAATTATCCGCTTACCTTTATAATATATTGCATGGTAACAAAATAATTGGATATGTCATTGTAGACCCTAAAACTGATAAAATTGTTGAATATGCTCTTGGCCAATCACCATATTCAGACTATCTTTCTGAATATATAAAAGCTAAATCAGACAAATTTAATAATAAGAAAATAACATTATTGTATGATGGACCATCAAACTATGGTGTAGCCGCAGAAGATGAAAAATCAAAATCCAAAGAAATATTTGATTTTACATATGATAGTAGTGTAAAATTAAGTGTAGATACAACTAAGGATGCAAAAAATTTATTAAAAACAAAAAACATTACAACTAGTGTAACCGCGTTATCATCTGGTAAAATACTTTATAATGTTGGAATAGAACAAGTTGTTGGAAATAGATCTTGTGGACCAGTAGCAGCTTATAATTTATTGTACTTCTGGGCGCATAATGGTTATCCTAAATTAATAACAGGTAATGCAGATAATGATATAGCACAACTTACAAAAGATATGGGAACAACAGCCGGTGCAACACCTTTTTTATGGTATAAAAATGGATTAAATCAATATACAAATAGAGTTTACTATGGTCAGTTTTATACTGGGGACCTTGTAACAAGTTATGACTCAATTAAAAATGAAGTAAATAATAATAGACCAGGTACTGTACTTTATTTATTACACCCATATTACGGCAGTCATTATGTAGTATTTATGGGTTATACAACAAATTATTGGTATGTTGTTCATTATGGTTGGAATACCAATGATGTATATAGAGATTTTAATTATGATAAATCCTATATTAGTAATCTTGCATATACAATATGGGGTATGTAAATGTAATCACTAAATAAAATTGATATTATAAACTTAGATTCAGCAGAAAGATTGAACTATTTAATAAAATTAAATATATAAAATAATATTTGATCTGGATTTTTTACTTGCTGAATCTAAGTAAACATTATTTATACTATTGATATTACTGCAAAAAGTAATTTTATAGCAAATCCAAGCTGCAAAATAGTAGCTGAATACGAACCAGTTTTGAAGCCTAATATGTTGTTTGAGGCATTCAGAGCTAAGCCACCATGGAATAAATCGCAAGTCGAAGCGTTACTGATTAAAGATGTGTTCCAGAAAATGACTTTTTACAGTAAAATTATTATTAGGCTTGTTAAAATTCTAAGACCAGCTAGTAAAAGTCAATAGGTTTTAGAAAGAAATTTAAACTTTTTTACGTTGCAAAAAAGGGTATAGCAAACAAACTCAATTAAGAGCCGAACTTTGAAAACTTAATAGAGTTAATAGTTATTTCCAAGCATAATGCAGAAGTTTAAGCAGCTTTATGAATGTTCTGATATTGTAGTTTGTGTTCATCAGGTGTCTTTAATACAAAAGGCTTATTATCCCTTAGAACAGCAAATACAATGTCTGAAATCTTGTGCATAATTGCTCCAAGAGCTACTTTTTTAGGTTTGGATTCCTTCTTTTTCTGGTAATAATCATAAAGTACAGGATTTATTGCTATGCCATTTCTTTTTACTCTTACAGAAGCTAAAGCAATGGCATAAAGAACACGCCTAGCAATTTTAGAACCTCTTTTGGACATTTTATTGTCAGTACCTTTAAAATGTCCAGATTCATTAACAGAAGGATCTACACCAAAATATGCAAAAAGCTGCTTGGGTTTGCTAAATGCTGAAAAATCGCCTATCTCACACATAAGAGTAACCGCTGAAAGAAAACCAACACCAGGTATAGAATCGAGGTAATAAATTTGTTGTACAAATTTCTCAGACTTATTTTTATCCACAAATGCCTTGATTGCAGATAATATCAGGTTAATCTTTTTATCAAATTCTTCTATGAAATAAATATACATTTTTAGTACATCATAGACAGAAGACAAATTATACCTGAAATTTAAGGCGTTTTTAGCAGATTTAAATAACTTATCATACTTAGCTTTAGCGTAATTTAAGCCTTTTCTTGATAACAATGAGATAAGTTCAATAATTTCATCAGGTTGAGCATTTATAACATCTTCTGGTGTTGGGAATCTTTTTAACACAGAAATAGCTGTAATTCCAGTAATATCAGAGAAAACCTTGCAGAAGCCAGGAAAAACAATATGCAATTGAGCTTTAAGTTTATTCACATAAGAAGTACGATTATCGGCAAGGCTATAGTACTCTCTGCATAAACATCTAAGATTTAAAATTAATTCAGTAGGCATAACAGAAAGCTTAGTGTCAGGCGAATAACCAATAGCAGCAATACGTTTTGCATCAAATCTATCATTTTTCACTTTTCTTATACCAATATTTTTGTTAGAATTAGTAATGAGAGGATTAATAACAAAAACCTCAAATCCTAATTCTTTTAGGTGGCAGAAGAGTGGGAAATGGTAGATTCCCGTAGACTCCAGAAATATCTTAGATTTCATGGAGAATTGCTCTTCTGCCTTTTTAATTGTCAGAACAGCGTTCTTTAGAGAATCAGCATTATCGTGTTCAACCTTAAATGGCTTTTTAAACTCCTTTCCATCAGGTGTCAAGATGCAAAACCAGCTAAAATCAGCTGCAACATCAATACCAACACTAATATAATTAGGCAAAAAATTCATTAAACAACAACTCCTTTAAGTAAAAGTGAATAAGAGTATCCATTCTATTTAGTGAGTAAACAACTTAGCATGTGACGCGGGTATCCCGAAAAGCCGGTCCCAACCAGCCAAAACATTAATCCTCACTAAATGGAAAAATTAGCTTAATCACAGGTATAGACCATAAAGATGATCTCCCAGGGGGTGGTACATCTATCCTCTATTCAGAGAAGATTGTACACAAAGTTAAAGCTTAAGTCTATACCGGCTTAAAGGATATCCCAAATTATTTATTTAAAAGCAGCTTAAATGACTTTTAAGATGTGACATATAAAGTCATTTAAGACAAGATATGCATAATATGGGAGTTAAGTATTAGAATAAATCCGAACATAGAAAGGCTATGTTAAATTATTGTTCGGTGTATTAACTCCCGATTTGATATAAATCATGTAACTTTGTTACAAATATATTATACTAGGAGGGTATTATTATAAAAAAGAAATACAAAATACTGTTATTATTTATTTTAATAACCTGTTTTTTTATATTGCTTTTTTTAAGGCAAATACAAGCAATTTCTATAGTTATTTATGAAGGACATACAGTTAAAATTACCTCTTTACATTTTAATAATATTGGTAGACCATTAACTGTAGTAAATGCTATTGACAATAAAGGTAATAAAAATATTTATTTTATAAATCAAATTCATTTTTTTAATCCACATTTAGAATATATTGTTAACTCAAAAGATGGTATTTCAAGAGAAGATGCAATATCAATTGTAAATAATAATAAGTTATGCGACGATATTTGGAAAATAGAGTTGAAACACGAAACAACAGAAAATCCTAGAAAAGAATTAGTTTATTGGGAGATATTAACAAATAAACACAGCTCATATCCAATGATTTTTATTGATTTTTATACCGGGAAGTATAAAGTTATAGATAAAAGAGGTAAGATAATAAAAAGCAATATGTAAAATATGAGTTAAGTATCATAAGCAGCATTTTTTAAGCTGATTATAACAGCTATGCTTGATCGCTAACTGATGTTCAGAAACATAAAGCTGAATTTTGATTTTATTATAGATATTTTTTGCAACTAAATGACACCATAATACTGTCCATCCTTTTTTACAGACGGATTTATATCAAAGTATTTTGCAAATACATTTACCATGGTTTCCATTTCTTTATAAAAAAGGTCTCTGCCAGCTTCCAGATAATAAAGATATAAACTTTCGCGAAAGCGGCTAAAAGTTCTGTCGTTCATCCATTTAATATGAATTCCATCAATATTTCTATAAGTCTATATTAATTAAAAGTTTTACATGTATAATCGGATCAAAAATACTTTTAACACACTTACTATTTTTATACAAATTTTAAAGGCTGCCAGCACACATATGCAAGCAGCCTCAAAGATTAAACCATATTTCTATGCTATTTATTTTTCATCCTTTATTGCAGCTTGTGCAGCAGCGAGTCTTGCAATTGGCACTCTGTATGGTGAACATGATACATAGTCAAGACCTGCTTTATGGCAGAATTCAATTGACGATGGATCTCCGCCATGTTCTCCGCATATGCCTACACTTAAATCAGGTCTCGTTTGTCTACCTAATTTTGTACCCATTTCAACAAGCTTGCCTACACCATTTTGATCAAGCTTTGCAAATGGATCAAAGTCGTATATCTTCTTGTCATAGTATGATTCTAAGAATTTACCTGCATCATCTCTTGAGAATGCAAATGTAAGCTGTGTCAAGTCATTTGTACCAAATGAGAAGAACTCAGCTTCTTTTGCAATTTCATCTGCTGTAAGAGCAGCTCTAGGTACTTCAATCATTGTTCCAACTTGGTACTTAAGATTAGCATTCTTCTCTTTCAATACTTCATCGGCAGTTTTTACTATAATCTCTTTTACATATTTCATTTCTTTTATATCGCCAATGAGAGGTATCATTATTTGTGGTTCAATATTAATACCAAGTTTATTGGATACATTTATTGCTGCCTCAATTATAGCTCTTGTCTGCATCTCAGCTATTTCTGGATACTTAACAGCAAGTCTGCATCCTCTAAATCCAAGCATTGGATTAAACTCTTTAAGACTTTCTACAGTAGCCTTCAAATCTTCAAATGCCATTCCCATTTCGTTTGCCAAAGCTTTTATATCTTCATCCTCATGAGGCAAGAATTCATGTAGTGGTGGATCAAGAAGACGTATTGTTACAGGATGTTCTCCCATAGCCTCAAACAATCCTTCAAAGTCAGACCTTTGCATTGGAAGAAGCTTGTTCAAAGCATTTCTTCTTTGCTCCTCAGTCTTTGATACAATCATTTCTCTCATTGCAGGTATTCTGTCTTCAGCAAAGAACATGTGCTCTGTTCTGCAAAGACCTATTCCTTCAGCACCAAAGTTTACTGCAACTTTTGCATCTCTTGGAATGTCGGCATTAGCTTTTACTTTTAATTTCCTATATCTATCTGCCCAGCTCATCAGTGTCGCAAAATTACCTGTTAATGAAGGTGGTACAGTTTTAATTTCGCCGAGGTACACGTTACCTGTACTACCGTCTATCGATATGTAATCTCCTTCTTTTATAACAATATCGCCAATTTTCATAACTTTTTCATTTTCATCAATCAAGGCAACACTGCAACCAGCAACACAGCATGTTCCCATACCTCTTGCAACAACTGCAGCATGTGACGTCATACCACCACGACCAGTTAAAATACCTTGTGCGGCAGCCATACCTTCGATATCTTCAGGAGATGTTTCCATTCTTACAAGTACGACTTTCTCACCTCTGCCTCTAGTAGCTTCAACTGCATCATCAGCAGTAAAATATACCTTTCCTGCAGCAGCACCAGGTGATGCTGGTAAGCCCTTTGCAATAGGTTTAGCAGCTTTTAATGCACTTGCATCAAATGTTGGATGTAACAATTGGTCAAGTTGCTTTGGCTCAACTCTCAATACAGCTTCTTTTTCATCAATAAGACCTTCTTTAACTAAATCAATAGCAACTTTTAAAGCTGCCTGTGCTGTTCTTTTGCCGTTTCTTGTCTGAAGCATATAAAGTTTGGATTTTTCGATCGTAAACTCAATATCTTGCATATCCCTATAATGATTTTCAAGTTTATTGGCTATATCAGCAAATTGATTGTAAACATCTGGCATAACATCTTTTAATGTTGATATTGGCTGTGGTGTTCTAATACCTGCAACAACATCCTCACCTTGTGCATTCATTAAGAATTCACCGAATAATGCTTTTTCACCTGTTGCAGGATTTCTTGTGAACGCAACACCTGTACCAGAATCATTGCCCATATTACCAAATACCATTGTTTGAACATTTACGGCTGTACCCCAGTCACCAGGTATATCATTTAACCTTCTGTATACAATTGCTCTTGGGTTATCCCATGATCTAAATACGGCTTTAACAGCTTCAAGAAGCTGAACCTTTGGATCTTGTGGGAAATCAACACCCATCTCTTTTTTGTACAATTCTTTATATCTCTTTACAACTTCTTTTAAATTTTCTGCATTTAGATCTGTATCGTATTTAGCGCCATTTTCTTCTTTTACAGCATCAAGGATTGCTTCAAATTTATTCTTATCAATGCCCATAACAACATCAGAGAACATTTGAATAAATCTTCTATAGCTATCAAAAGCAAACCTCTCGTTATTTGTAGCTTCAGCGAGTCCTATAACTGTATCATCGTTTAATCCAAGATTTAAGATCGTATCCATCATTCCAGGCATAGAAACTCTTGCACCTGAACGCACTGAAACTAATAACGGGTTCTTTTTATCGCCAAATTTTTTGTTATTTATTTGTTCGAGAATAGCCATATGTTTGTAAATTTCTTCTACAATATCATCAGATATCTTTTTGCCATCCTCATAATATTTAGTACAAGCTTCTGTCGTTACAGTAAATCCTTGTGGTACTGGTAAACCAAGATTAGTCATTTCAGCAAGGTTTGCCCCTTTTCCACCGAGCAAATTTCTCATAGATGCGTTACCTTCACTAAATAAATAGACATACTTCTTTGCCATTTATAGTCCTCCTTTATTAATTTTATTTAATATTATACTTGCCGTTTCTTCAACAGCTTTATTGGTTACATCAATAACTGTACAATCTAATTTTTGCATCACCTCCTTAGCATAATTAAGTTCTTTAATTATTCTATCTTTAGCAGCATAAACTGCATTAGAATCTAATCCAAGGGATTTTAATCTTTCCTTACGTATTTCTATTAAATTATCAATATTTATCATTAACCCAAATATTTTATTGTGATCTATTTCAAATAATTCCTTTGGTGGATCAACTTCAGGAACAAGCGGAAAATTTGCAGCTTTAATGTATTTATGTGCAAGGTACATACATAAAGGAGTCTTTGAAGTCCTAGATACACCTAATATCACCACATCAGCCAACAATATACCGTTAGCATCTTTTCCATCATCGTGCTTTACAGCGAATTCAATTGCGTCCATCTTTTTAAAATAGTCCTCATCCAATTTCCTCTTAGGAAAGAACAAATCAGAAGGTGGTATACCAGTAGTACCTTCTATAGCATCCATAATCGGTCCCATCACATCTACTATGCGCAAATTAAACTGCTGGGCTTTCTTAAGTAGGTGCTTTTTAAGCTCATCAACTACCATCGTATGTATTATAAGACTATTTTTGTTATTTGATGCATCAATAGCTATTTCATCAATTTGATTTTTATCTCCAACATAAGGAAATTTTTTTATCTGACTTATATTGGTACCAAATCTAGAAGCGGCTATTGCCGCAACATGTTCTGCTGTATCTATATTAGAATCCGAAACGAGATAAATAACAACATTTTCATCCACAATAATTTTAGCCTCCTAAAAATAAGCTAATACCATATCAGTCATGTGGGACAATTTCATTCCCATACGAATAACAGTTTTTAGATTAACGTTTTCTAATGGTTTACAACTACCCTTTTTAAATAAAATTAATTACAATAATGTCCAATAATATTATAACATAAAATATAAAAAAAACCAGGCAATAGCCCGATTTTTTTTATATTTTTAATTTTGATTCTAAGTATAGTTTTACTTCGTTAATTTTTAATCTTACTTGTTGCATAGTATCCCTATCTCTTATCGTTACAGACTCATCATTTAACGAATCAAAATCATACGTAATACAGTAAGGTGTCCCAATCTCATCTTGACGCCTGTATCGTTTCCCTATACTCCCAGTTTCATCATAATCGACAACAAATTCTTTCCTTAGATCGTCATACAATTTATAAGCATTGTCACCAAGTTTTTTAGACAACGGGAGAACAGCCGCCTTTATCGGTGCAAGCATAGGATGTAATTTCAATACAACCCTTGTATCATTTTCACCAACTTCTTCTTCATTATATGCATCTATTAAAAACGCCAAAGCTACTCTGTCTGCGCCAACAGACGGTTCTATACAATATGGTATGTATTTTTCATTTGTATTCGGATCGAAATAAGTTAAATCAGCTCCAGAATGCTCCATATGTCGTTTTAAGTCAAAATCTGTTCTGTCCGCTATGCCCCATAGCTCTCCCCAACCGAATGGAAATCTGTATTCTATATCTGTAGTCGCATTGCTGTAATGGGAAAGCTCTTCTTTGCTATGATCTCTAAACCTTAAATTTTCCTTTTTCAAGCCTAAATTTAATAACCAATTCATACAAAATTCTTTCCAATATTTAAACCATTCTATGTCTTCACCAGGTTTGCAGAAGAACTCCAACTCCATCTGTTCAAATTCTCTCGTCCTAAATGTAAAATTTCCCGGAGTGATTTCATTTCTAAAAGATTTGCCAATTTGCCCTATTCCAAAAGGGATTTTCTTTCTTGTTGTTCTTAATACATTTTTAAAATTTACAAATATTCCTTGTGCTGTTTCTGGTCTTAAATATATTTCTGACTTGGAATCTTCTGTAACTCCCTGAAATGTTTTAAACATCAAATTGAACTTTCTTATATCGGTAAAATTGTGTGAACCACAAACAGGACAAGGTACATTATTATCATCAATGAATTTTTTTAGTTTTTCATCAGACCAACCATCTACAATAGTTTCATTGCCCTGCTCTTTTAAATAATCCTCAACAAGTTTATCAGCACGAAATCTTGACTTACACTCTTTACAGTCCATCAAAGGATCGCTGAATCCCCCTACATGTCCAGACGCTACCCATGTTTCCGGATTCATCAATATTGCACAGTCAAGGCCTACATTATATTGACTTTCTTGAACAAATTTTGACCACCAGGCCTTCTTTACGTTATTCTTAAATTCTACTCCAAGTGGCCCATAATCCCAAGTATTTGCAAGGCCACCATATATTTCAGACCCTGGGAATACAAATCCGCGATTCTTTGCAAGTGATACTATTTTTTCCATTGTCACCTCAAAAGCCATATATAAACACTCCTTTTTATGTATAAACAAAACCCTTTTTCCTATACGGCAAAAAGGGTTAAAGCTCAATTTATTTTAGAATATCAAATAGTTTAATATATGTCAATATAAGATTACAATTTTATTCGTCCTTTTTCTTTTCTTCCTTTAATACTGTAATTTCTTTATTTGGTCTTTCAATTTCAATAGTGCAATTAGTAACGATTGCTAATGCGGCACCAACAAGTGTCAACTGTGGTATTATGATCGCTGATATTGCACCAGCAGTTACGGGTATATCGAGTACTACATTGTCATCTTTTTTAATTCTAATTTTTGTAACATTCCCTTTTTTAACAATTTCTTTCACTTTGTCAATAACTTCTGAACCAGCAACAGATATGTTTTCTGTCCAATTTTTCTTATTGTCTTCAAGGTAAATCAAAGCATCAACAACATTGCCATTACTTTTTTCTAAGGCTTCTTTAGCCTCTTTGTAACTCACACCAGCTCTTGCAACAATTTGGTCTATTTTTTCAAGTTCCTCATTCATTTTATCATCTCCTTACATATTTTTAATTTTTTCCAAAAGATTTTTGGATTGAAAATTTTTTTCAAAATGTACATTAACATATTCAGTTATTATTTTGTCCAATTCTTCAATTGTATGATTAGGAATTTTAATTTTATCTAAACTGTGAAAACCATATTTAAGCAAATATCTCAACACATTTAGTGTGTCTCTTTTTATATATAATATGTCATTTGATATATTCCTGCAATTATTGCATAAAACGCCGCCAATAGATGGTGAAAAAAAATTGATGTTATCCTTTCTGCCACAAGAGGTACAGTTATTTACCTCTGGCAAATACCCCATAAATGTAACAAATCTTAAAACATATAATATTGTTAAAATATCAGGGTTCGTCGCATCTTTTTCAAGTAAAATTAAGGCATATTTAAGAAGATTATATATATTTATATTTTTCTCTTCCTCTTGCAGTAATTTATATACCATGTCAACATAATATGATGCATACGATAATTTTAGTATGTCATCTTCAAATTTAATAAATGTGTGAATAAGTTCCCACTGGTCAATATAGTAATAATTTTGTCCTTCAAATAATACATAATACCCTATGCAAAAAGGATGCGATGCACCTAAAAATCTGCTTTTTGAATTTCTCGCCCCTTTTGCTAAGGCTTGTACTTTTCCATTTGATTTTGTAAAGAGTGTAACAATTTTGTCTGTTTCACCGATTAAACTGCTTTTCAGAACAATAGATTCAGTCTTTATAAATCTCATACTAATTTTGCCCTTTTAAGTTTATTTTTTTCCTTTGTTATACGTTCGTAATCTTTATAAATCATAAAATATTCAATTTTACCTGTCTTTCTAAAAAGGTTCCAAATAAGATGTAGAATCATATTGTTACCATCCCTTTACAATTTGTATACCAGAACTTGTTCCTATCCTATTTGCACCTGCCTTAATCATTTCCCTTGCGACTTCAGCTGTCCTAACCCCTCCAGAAGCTTTTACACCGAAATCATCTCCAACCGCTTTTCTCATAAGTTGTACATCGTGTATAGTTGCACCGCCGCTTCCAAAGCCTGTTGAAGTCTTTACAAAATCTGCACCGGCTTTAACTGTTATCTCACATGCTTTAATTTTCTCATCATCATTTAAATAACAGGTTTCAAGTATTACTTTTACAATAATATTTTTCATTGATTTTGCTTCATGTGTTACTGTTTCAATTTCATTTTTTATATAATCATAATCACCGCTTTTCAGTTTACCAACATTTAAAACCATATCTATTTCTTGTGCCCCATTTAAAATTGCATCTTTTGCTTCAAATACTTTTGACTTAATTGTATTAGCTCCAAGTGGAAAGCCAATTACTGTGCACACCTTTACACTGCTATTTTCAAGAATATCATTGGCGTATTTCACATAGCAAGGATTTATACAAACTGAGGCAAAATTATACTCTTTTGCTTCTTCACATAATTTTTTTATATCAACATCTTTTGCATCAGGCTTTAGTAATGTATGATCAATCATTTTAGCAATTTCCATTGGAATTTCACCTTCCTTACTTATAATTTAACATTAATTAACTGCTTTTGTCAATCACATATCCAAAATTTCTTAATACACTTAAATTATCTCTCCATCCCTTTTTCACTTTGACCCATAAATCTAAATATATTTTTTGACCAAAAAGACTCTCTAATTCGTTTCTTGCACTACTACCAATTCTTCTTAGCATTTGACCGTTTTTCCCTATAATTATTGCTTTATGCGATTCTTTTTCACAGTAAATAAATGCCTCAATATTTAGAATATCTTTGTTTTCTCTTTCAATCATTGTATTTACTTCCACATACACACCATGTGGTACTTCATCTTCAAGGTAATTGAGTATCTTTTCTCTAATAATCTCAGCAACAATAAATTTCTCGGGTCTATCTGTTATATAATCATCCGGAAAATACTTAGGACCATCAGGAAGATAAGATATAATCGTATGCTTTAATAGATCAATATTCTTATTTTTTAATGCAGATATAGGTATTATATCTTTAAAATTATACTGCGCCTTAAATTCATTTATCGTTTTATCAATAACTTCATATGGGGCTATATCAATTTTATTTATTACAAGTATTATCGGTGTAGTTATTGTCTTTAAATTCTCAATAATATATTTGTCACCTGGGCCTACCTCAGCATCAGGCTCTGCCATATATATTATTAAATCTACTTCAGTTAATGTCTTTTTTACCGATTCTATCATGAATTCACTTAATTTGTGCTTTGGTTTATGTATTCCAGGTGTATCAATAAAAATAACTTGATAGTCATCACCTGTTAAAATACCTTGAATAGTATTTCTAGTTGTCTGGGGCTTGTCCGACGTAATTGCAATTTTCTCTTGTATTAAGACATTTAATAATGTTGATTTGCCAACATTCGTTCTTCCAATCAAAGCAGCAAATCCTGATTTATACACCATTTTATCACCTCAAAATATTGTTTCATTTTTTATTTTACAATTTGAAAAAACAATACTGTTATTAATATGCCAATTACTGCACCAATTGCAACTTGAAATGTTGAGTGTATATGTCCTTCTACTCTGCTCTGCGCAACCATAAGTGCCATAATAAAAGTTATAGTAGATACAAGAATGTTTTTAGATATAAAAGTTGATGCTGTTGCAAGGCAAAAAGCAATAGCACTATGCCCACTCGGAAGTCCACCTCTTAATGGTGTACCACCGCCATAATGGGCTTTTAAAATAATAGTAAGCAGCATGACAATTATAAGAGCTGTAAATGTAACATGCGCTGGAGAATTTCTTAATCTTGTTAGTAATATATTTGTCCATGGGTTTATTCTTTTAAAAAAAAGAATATATGCAACAAATATTGCATTTAGCGCTGCAATCAATACGGCTCCTGCCGCGACATTTTTTGCAATTTTTGCAAGTACATGGTATTCTTCAGTCATCATGTCAACAACGGCTTCGATAGCAGTATTAATCATTTCCGCCATAATTACAAGTGTAATAGTAGCCATTATAGCTATCATCTCAAGTTTGCTAAAATTATAAAATAAGCTCAAAATTAAAACTATTATTGCCGCAGCAAAATGAATTTTCATATTTTTTTCAGTTTTAAAAGTATATATTATTCCTTCAATTGCAAAATTAAAGCTGTCTATCAATTTTCTAATTCCCAAGTTTGCATCACCTTTCTAAGTTTAATCGCTTCATTACTTCTTCTTCTTTTTCTCTCATTATCTTTTTGTCTTCTTCTTTTTCATGATCATACCCCATAAGATGAAACATACTATGTGCGGTCAGATATGCAACTTCCCTCAAAAAAGAATGTCCATATTCCATTGCTTGCTGCCTTGCTTTTTCAAGTGATATAACAATATCGCCTATTGGTTCCGGGCCACTTAGATCGTCTTCCTGTCCCTCAACATCTATATCAGAATAAATCTCTTCAAACTCTACAAGAGGAAATGATAAAACATCTGTTTCACTATCGACATTTCTATAATATTTATTTAATTTGTGTATTTCTTCATTGTCAACAAACGATACGCTTACTTCTACATCGTCAATCACACCTTCAACTTCCAAAGCTGTTTTAACAACATCTTTTACTATTTTGTCTAATCCCTCGGCATTTACTTTATCCTGTCTATTATCTATCAAAATATTCATTGTAACACCTCTGCTTTATTATTATTATTTTCTATATCAGGATACTCAATTCTATGGTGAAATATACCATTTAATGATGATAAAAATGATTTACCAAGCGTTTTAATGTCCTTCAATGTAAGATTGCTTTCATCGAGCTGTCCATCTTTTAGCCTATCATCAATTATCTTGTTAACCATTGTCTCAATATCTTCGTCTGTTGGCTCATGAAGTGACCTTACAGAAGCTTCTATTGAATCTGCCAGCATCAATATTGCTGCCTCTTTAGATTGCGGCTTGGGTCCCGAATATCTAAAAGAATTTTCTTCACATAGATCATCAGTTTTTAAAGCCTTACTGTAAAAATATTTTACGAGAGATGTACCATGATGTTCTTTAATCAAATTAACTATATCTTCTGGTAATTTATATTTTTTAGCTAGTTCGATTCCATCTTTAACATGGGATGTTATAACGAGGGTACTTAAATCTGGTGATATTTTATCATGAAGATTCTCTTATGTAAATTGGTTTTCTTTAAAAAAGTAAGGTCTCTTTACTTTTCCTATATCATGATAGTATGCTCCAACTCTCGTAAGTAAGCTATTAGCTCCAATTGCATCTGAACCGGCTTCAGCTAAATTTGCAACTATTATACTATGATGATATGTGCCAGGTGCATCCATCATCAATTTTTTTAATAATGTGTTATTGGGATTAGAAAGCTCTAAGAGTTTTAATGGTGTTATTATGTCAAATCCTGCCTCCCAAAAAGGTAGCAAGCCAATCGCAAGTATTGCACTAAAAGCACCGCTTATAATACCCCATAAGCTGTTTTCAAGAACAGGTATAATGTTATTGCTATTAATTAAACCGACTCCAAGAATTGCTAAAGTATTAACAGCACTAACATAAATGCCAGATTTGATAAAATCTATTCTTTGTCTCGAATTTGCCATCTTAATAGCACCGATAATTCCACCAAACAAAGACATCACTATGTAAGCCTGATTAAAATTTAACATCATGCCACCGATTATTGAAAAAATTGTATTGAGCATTATCGCTATATAAGGATCTAATATAACTGAAACAGATAATGCTAGCATTTCCGATGGAATCAATAAAACATTTATGTTTTTTAATGCTATCACGATAAAATAGTATAACAATCCTAAAAGGCATAAAATCTGAATATATGAATTTTTTTCTTTAACTTTTTTATTAAGTCTATTGATATAATAAATAGATATAAATAATGATAAAGATAATAAAATAACAATGCCAAATAACATAGCAAAGTCTATCTTGCTGTTATTCTTTAATAAACCAAGTGCTTTCAACACTTGTATTTGATCATTTGTAACAACTTCACCACTAATAATTATATTTTGGCCTTTTTTATACATAACAGGTTGTATTTTTTCTGCGGCGTCTTTCCTTGCGATTTCCGTCTCATGTGCATTGTAAATCATGTTTGGTGATATAACCGATGATATTATTGAATATACTATAGGCTTAAGATCGCTCTTTAAATCAGAATTATCAATAATACTTTTAACACTATTTAAAGCCCCGGAAAGAGCATCATCAGTTATTTGTCTTGACATAGTAGCTTTTTCTGTTGATATAGCTATAGATTCGACAGCAATTAAAGTATTGTCTTCGATAGATAGAAGTGTCTTTAATGATTTATCATCAAGTTTAATCGGCAGCTGATCTTTTAATGAATTTAACTTATCTTGTTCTGACGAATTTGACTTTCTAATGCTGCGTAATTTATTAAAAAAATCAGTTAATTTTATATATGACTCTTGTGCTACACTTTCATCGTAATCATACTTTGGATTAACATTGTTTATTGCTTCTTGGATTTTCTTTTGCGTTGCCACATTATCTACAATATCCTTTGGTGCTTTTATATCGATTTGCGCAACATCACCTTCTTTAATATCAAATTTAGGCGGTGTTATTGTCGTATAAAACAAAAAATAAGAAGTCACAAAGTATATTGTAACAAAAAATATTATATATGCTCTTTGATTGAATAATATTTTTTTTAATGGCCTGTCCTTTTTAAACATTAAATTTAATCCTCCCAAGAAGACTTTTTGTCATCAATTTCACTATTATCCTCTTTGGACTTTTCATATACTTCATAAGCCTTTACTATTTTTGCAACAAGTGGATGCCTAATAACATCCTGCTCTTTTAGTAAAACAAATTCAATACCATCTATACCATTCAAAATTTCAATTACATCCTTTAAACCAGATCTTTTCCCCTTAGGCAAATCTATCTGTGTAATATCACCTGTTACAACAGCTTTTGAACCAAAACCAATTCTTGTCAGAAACATTTTCATCTGCTCAGGTGTTGTATTTTGCGCTTCATCAAGAATAATAAATGAATCATCAAGGGTTCTTCCTCTCATATATGCAAGTGGCGCAACCTCTATTAGACCTTTATCCATATACTTTTGAAAAACCTCAGCACCAAGTATATCATACAATGCATCATAAAGTGGTCTTAAATATGGATCAACTTTTTCCTGCAAATCACCTGGCAAAAATCCTAGTCTTTCTCCCGCTTCAACAGCAGGTCTTGTCAATATTATTCTGCCGACCTCTTTATTTTTTAGTGATGTAACAGCCATTGCCATTGCCAAATAGGTTTTTCCTGTACCAGCTGGACCGATACCAAATACAATCTCATTGTTTCTTATGGCATTTACATATCGCTTTTGTCCATATGTCTTGCATCTTATCTGCTTACCTCTTGACGTTATACAAACAATATCTGATAAAATTGACTTCAATTTTTCTTCTTCACCCATATTGACGAGTCTCATCGCATACATTACGTTTTGCGGCGTTATTATATCGCCGCTATTTATGATATCAATTAGCTCATTAAAGACCTTCTCCGCCGCATTAACATTATTTTCTTCACCGCTTATCTTTATCATATCATCTCTAACAATTATCTTTACATCCATTCCCTCTTCTATCAATTTTATATTCTCATCAAACTTACCAAATAGATTTGCAGCTTGTTCAATGTTATTGATATTAATTGTTATTTCTTTCAATTTTTACCTCCGTATTATAATTGATTTTCTCTTGTGTCCCTATATCTTCTATTACTTCAACTGTTATATCAGCTCTAACAATGTTAATATTTATCATTGAAGTATTCTCTTTTTTGCTAACAATTTTTGCATCCTTCCCTAAAGCTGGTTTTATGTTTTCTAAAGCTTTTTCTATAGCTACTTTTTCAGCCTCTTGCCTTGAAAGTTTTTTTGTTATTGGCATTGTTTCATAATATGTCTCCCTTACGATTTTTATTGGTGAATTATTGGAAGTTATCATTTTTTCTTCCTTATCATAACTTTTAAAATCTATTTTTTTAGGCGAAAGCGTTAAATTATTATCACCTATCGATATTCTTGTAATTGTATTTGCTTTGCCGGTTCTTACATTTTCTTGTTTTGTTAGATTAACATCAGCATATCCTTCATACCATGTCCTTCCTAATATTATACCATTAGAATGGGCAAACCGTGTTTCTGTATTTGGCCTCTCTATGACGCCTGAAACAATCACATCACCAGTTTTTACCGTTTCGCCCACTTTCTTTACCGCATCGCCTTCTAATACAGTCATCTTGTATATTATACCATCTTTTTTTGCTATTATATTGCATGGTACATTTTCAGGCAGAATAACAGGTGGGGATGTTTTTTCAATCACTTTGACAAAAGCTTTTGTCCCCTTTAAGTCTATTCCTATCCATGCCGCATCTTTCATGTCTATTAAAAATTGTTGCTGAATTTTAGATATATTAATTGAGGACTTTGATACACCTGCCTTAAGTCCAAGTTTATTTAATTCCGTAAGTATAGACTTCTCATCTATATTTTTTGTACTTTTTACATCAATAGACCATACAAATATAGAGAAAACATATGCTAATATCATGCAAAGCAATGCACCAGCAACTAACATTCTTCGCCTTTTCAAGTATAATATAATAAAAGGTAAACCTCTTTTCTCAACAATTGACACTTTGCAATTTGTGATCCTTGTATATGGTTGAAGTAATTTAAAACCTTTTAAACTTATTTTTGCAATTATAGTAGTAAATCCTATTCTTTCAACATCCCAAATATATATATTTTTTGATATAACAAGGTTTATAAACTTTTCTATTGATAAACCTTCAACTTTTATAATAGCATACCCTTTAAAAAAATTCCACAACTTTATTGCAAGCAAGTATATACCTCCTCATACTGATTTTTAAACAAGAATCTCAATACTTACTATCTTACCTGTCACAACAATTATTTCTGTCATGACAGAATTTATAACCATATTTTTACCACAAATTCTAATCATTCCTATTGTTGAATTGATTCTAATCCTTTCAGGTATGTATTCAATAATACCTTTATGATTTTCAACAGTAACCTGTGTATTGCCTATTACGGTTATTTTAGGGAGGTTTAATAATACCTCCTTTGGAAAATCTACAAGATTCAGAATTCCTTCTTTTATGGTATTTGACTTCATAATAGAGCCTCCCTCCCATAAATTTTATGTGGAAGAAGATAAAAACATTCTATATGAAATGGTATAATGAAAAACAAAAAACGTATGGATTTCCCATACGTACATAAAAAAGTTAATTAATTGTTGATTGTATTGGATATCAAATATAAAAATCTTTTGCTTGCATTTTTACAATAATAAAAAACTTGATACCGTAAAAGTATCAAGTTTTTTATTATTGTAAATGCTGTGAAACAATCATTTTAACTTTTCCGCCATCGGCTTTGCCCTTTACTAAGGGCATAACTTTACTCATTACTCTGCCAATATCATTTTTATTGAAAGCACCTATCTCATTAATTACGCCTCGAACTATTTCATCTATTTCATCCTCTGTAAGTTGTTGCGGCATATAATCAAGCATTATTTCAATTTCACGGTTAGCTTTATCAACTAAATCCTGTCTTCCACCTTTTTCGTATTCTGGCAGGACTTCTTTTCGCTGTTTTATTTCCCTTGAAATTACATTAATGACCCCTTCATCATCAAGCTCTTTTCCTGTATCTTTCTCTACCTGTAATATAGAAGACCTAACCATGCTCAATATATTTTTTTTAAAAGCGTTCTTAGCCTTCATCGCTTCTACCATATCCTTATATATTCGCTCTTTTAGGGTCATAAATACACTTCCTTACTTACCAAATTTGTATTTCCTTTTTCTTGCTGCTTCCGATTTCTTTTTACGCTTTACACTGGGACTCTCATAATGTTCCCTTTTCCTTAATTCTGAAAGGACTCCATTTCTTGAGCACTGCCGTTTAAATCTTCTCAATGCATTATCAAGGGACTCATTTTCTCCAACCCTGATTTCTGACACTAATCTCCCTCCCTCCGGATAAACTGCCAAATGTAAACTACGTATATTGCTGCGACTATTATTGGGATATCTTAATATATTATAATCCTAAAACCAAATTGTGTCAATGTTTACCCTGGAGGCCATGTCATAAATCTTCCTCCAAGAAGATGAAAATGAATATGGAGCACTGTTTGGCCACCATCATTTCCACAATTTGTCACTAATCTATAACCTTTTTTGTCTATGCCAAATTTTTTAGCTAGATTTTTTGCCACTATATAAACATGTCCAATCAATTCTTTATTATCTTCGCCTATATCAAGCGGTGATTTTATATGCTCTTTCGGAACTATTAAAAGATGTACAGGAGCTTGCGGATTAATATCTGGAAATGCGACAACATAATCATCTTCATAGACTATACTCGAATTTATTTTTTTGTTTATAATATTACAAAAAATACAATCTTCCATATTTTCACCTCCTTAAATATTAATTGCCTTTATAGTTATTCTACACCATATACCTATATTCCTTCAACAATTTCTCCAATTACTAAATCTTTTTTTAGTTCATTAAATTTTACAGGCAAAATTTTGTTTTTAATACTTAAATCAGATTTAACTGCCACTCTTATATAGTTGTCAGTAAGTCCTTCAACATAATCATCCATATCTTTGACTCGTTGTTCAAACAAAACATTCATAATTTTATTAATAAATTTTTTGTAAAATTTAGCTTCGTTCTTTTCTGAAAGTTTAATTAATAATTTACTTCTCTCTTCTTTAATAGCGTTTTTAACTTGTTTTGGATATGCGGCGGCTTTTGTCCCTTTTCTTTTTGAATACTTAAATACATGCATTTTACTAAATTCTATTTCTTTTAAGAACTCATATGTCTCATTAAATTCTTCATCTGTTTCACCTGGAAAACCAACCATTACATCAGTTGTTATAGCAACATCGTTAATATATTTTCTAATTCTTTCTATTATATCCCTATATTCGCTTGTCGTATATCTTCGTCCCATTCTTCTTAATGTATTATCTGAACCACTTTGCAATGATACATGATAATGTCTGCAAAATTTCGGAAGCTTCGAAACCTCTTTTATGAAATCCTCTGTTAAAAATGTAGGTTCTATAGAACTCATCCTTATTCTTTCAATCCCATCTACATCGTGGACCATCTTTATTATATCAAGTAAATTAAGATTTCCAAGGTCTTTACCATATGATGCCACATGAATACCAGTAAGCACAATCTCTTTATAGCCTTTATCGCGGAGCCTCTTAACTTCATCTAAAATATTTTCTGGATTTCTACTTCTAACAGGCCCTCTTGCATATGGTATAATGCAATATGTGCAATATTGATTACATCCGTCTTGAATTTTTAAATATGCTCTCGTGTGACCTAACTGAGCGGATATTTTTAATTCTTCAAAGCTTGTATCCTTTGATATATCTTCCACCGCATTTAATTTTGTTTCATTATCAATCTTTATTCGTTCTACTAGATTTACAAGATCGCCTTTATTTTTTGTACCGGCAACAATATTTACTTCTGGAATTTGTAATACTTCTTTTGAAGCAACTTGCGAATAACAACCAACAACAGCTATAACAGATTTCGGATTTAATCTTTTGGCTTTTCTTATTTCTTGCCTAGATTTCATATCACCTCTGCCTGTTACAGTACAAGTATTAATCACATATACATCGGCAACATCATTGAAGTCAACAATTTCATATCCTGAATTTTTAAATATTTCAATCATTGCTTCAGTCTCATACTGATTTACCTTACATCCCAATGTGTGAAACGCTATTCTTTTCATTAATAACCTCCTACCCCAAATCGCCTAGCTCATATAATATTATAGAGCAAGTTACAATACCTGCAGTTTCTGTTCTAAGAATACGCGGTCCTAATGTAACAGGTTTAATACCACATTCGATGGCTGTATTTATTTCATCATCAGAAAACCCTCCTTCAGGCCCAATAAATACACTTATATTTTTTGCTTGTTTATATTCCTTTAATATATCTTTTAATCCCAATCTTTTTTCTTTCTCATATGGTATTATAGATAAATCGTAATCACAAATACCCTTTAAAGATTCTTTAAAATCTATGGGCATTAAAACATCGGGCACGACAGATCTGCCCGATTGCTTTGATGCCTCATGTGAGATTTTTTGCCATCTATTAATTTTGTTTTCAATATTTTTTTCTTTAATTTTAATCAAAGAATATTTGGTTTCTAGCGGTACAAACCGTTTAACACCTATCTCAGTACATTTTTGTATTATAAAGTCCATTTTATCTGATTTAGGTAATCCTTGATATAAAGTTATATTAATAGGACTTTCTACATCTTCATCATGTATATTCATTATTTTTAAGATAACCGATGATTTATTAATACTATCAATCAAAGCTGAATATTGAAGCATACCGTCAGATAGCAATAAATTTGCACCTGGTTTTAACCTTAAAACATGAATAATATGGTGCGCATCATCGCCTATTATTTTTACGATTCCATCGTCAATATCCCTATTTTTGATAAAAATTTTCCTCATTCAAATCACTTTTTCCTAGACAGAATAGCAATCCATTCACCATCTTCTTTTATATCTAAAATATCAAAATATTTATTAATAGTCAATAAAACATCGTCTTTTCTATCTTTAATAATACCACTTGAAATAAATATCCCTTTATCGACAAGATGCTCAAAAATGTCATTTGTTGCTTTAATAATAATATCTGCGATTATATTTGCAACAATAATATCAGCTTTTCCTGTTAAATTATTCAAAATGTCGCTCTTAAATACCTCAACATTTGAAACATTATTAAGCTTGACATTTAAAGATGCTACTTTAACAGCCACATCATCTATATCAACAGCATAAACATTTTTTGCACCAAGTTTTGAACTTACGATTGATAATATTCCAGAACCACAGCCAATGTCAAATACTGTATCACCAGGTTTTAAATTTTCTTCGAGATATTCTATACACAATTTTGTTGTCTCATGTGTCCCGGTACCAAAAGCCATTCCTGGATCCAATTCTACAATTATATCTTCTTTCATAGGATTATAATTTTCCCATGAAGGTTTAATTACAATTCTTTTACCTATTCTAATTGGTTTAAAATACTTTTTCCAACTATTAGCCCAATCATTATCGTCTACTTCGGATGTTTCAAAAGTAAATTCACCTATATCAAGATTAAATTCCTTAAGCCCTACTATTCTGTCCCTAATAAGGCCTACTTTATCTATTGTATCAAGCAATATAGGAAAATAAGCAGATATAACTACTTTGTTGCTGTCATCTATCATCTTAGAATCTATATAATCCCATTCACTTTCGCCGTTAAGCATTTTTATGTCATTTGGATCATTTATTACGACACCACCAGCACCCGCTTCGTGCATTATATTTGTTACAGCTTCTTCCGCCTCTATAGTTGTGGTTACTTTTACTTCAAGCCACTTCAATCACATCACCCTTTTATATTTATGCTCCAAAAGCATCTCTTACTTTTTGAAAAAATGACTTACCATTATTCTCATTGCTTAGCTTTTCAAACTCCCTTAAGAGCTCTTTTTGTCTTTCAGTTAGTTTTTTAGGAACCTCCACATAAACTTCAACAAATTCGTCTCCACGTCCTCTTCCATTAATATGTGGTATTCCTCTATTTCTTAATCTAAACACTGTTCCTGTCTGTGTTCCAGCAGGAATATTATAAATTGCCTTTCCATCAAGGGTTGGTACTTCTACTTCAGCACCAAGTGCCGCTTCAGTAAAGCTAATAGGCATTTTTAGCAAGACGTTGAAGCCATCACGTTTAAATATTTTATGTGGTTTAATATTTATTACAATAAATAAATCACCTTTTGCACCGCCTCTTTCACCGGGCTCACCTTCACCTCTTAATGATACCATCTGTCCATCATCTATTCCCGCAGGGATGTTGACTTTTATCTTTCTTGTCTTTCTTACTTTTCCCGTACCGCGGCAGTATGTGCAAGGGTTTTTAATTATATTACCTTCACCATGGCATTTTGGACATGTTCTGACATTAACTATCCTGCCAAATGGTGTATTTTGCGTAATTCTTACTTCGCCACTTCCATGACATTCTGGGCATACCTCAGGTTTAGTGCCTGGATTTGCACCAGTTCCTTTACACTTATCACATTTTTCGTACCTCTCAACTTCAATCTCTTTTTCAACACCAAATGCAGCTTCTTCAAATGTCAAGGAAAGATTTAATCTTATATCATTTCCTCTTTGAGGGCCTGTTTTTCTTCTACTACTACCGCCAAAGATATCTCCAAAAACATCTCCAAAAATGTCTCCAAACCCTCCAAAGTCAAATCCTCCTTGTCCAAAACCACCAAATCCGCCAAAATCCCCTTGGTTAAATCCGCCTTGATTAAAAGCGGCATCACCAAATTGGTCATATTGCGCTTTCTTTTGAGGATCTGACAAAATTTGATATGCCTCATTAATCTCTTTAAATTTTTGTTCAGCCTCTTTGTTGCCTGGATTTAGATCTGGATGATATTTTTTTGCTAGTGTTCTATACGCTTTTTTAATATCATCTTCTGTAGCATTTTTATCAAGCCCGAGAATCTCATAATAGTCTTTTGCCATCTACTTCACCTGCCCTTCATACATGAATGAGAACCAGGATATACCTGGTTCTTATTTATTCTCTTGATTGTCGTTCTCCATTTTATAGTCTGCATCATATACATTATCTTTATTAGTTCCACCATTGTTTCCTGTATTTCCGCCGGTCTGGCTTGCATTGGCGGATTGTCCAGAACCGCCTGCTTGTTGATAAATACGAGATGAAACACTGTAAAATGCTTGCGATAATTTTTCCGTTGCATTTTTAATCGCATCAATATCATTGCCTTCAAGAGTCTTTCTTACATTAGCTATTTCTTTATTTATATCATCTTTTTCTTGTTGTGTCATCTTGTCTCCTAGATCTTTCATTGTCTTTTCTGTTTGATATATCAACGAATCTGCATTATTTCTTACTTCAATCTCTTCTTTCCTCTTTTTATCTTCTTTTTCATGCTGTTTTGCTTCATTCATCATTCTTTCAATCTCATCGTTACTGAGATTTGTAGATGAAGTAATAGTTATATTCTGTGATTTACCTGTACCTAAATCTTTTGCAGATACATGGACAATACCATTTGCGTCAATATCAAATGTTACCTCTATTTGTGGTACACCTCTTGGTGCTGGTGGAATACCTGTTAATGTAAATCTTCCAAGTGTTTTATTGTCACGGGCCATTGGCCTTTCACCTTGTAAGACATGAATCTCAACTGACGTCTGTCCATCCGCAGCTGTAGAGAAAATTTGACTCTTCTTTGTCGGTATTGTCGTGTTTCTATCTATCAATTTCGTAAATACACCACCTAGTGTCTCAATACCAAGCGATAATGGTGTAACATCTAGTAATAGGACGTCTTTTACTTCACCGCCAAGAACACCACCTTGTATTGCAGCACCAATTGCAACACATTCATCAGGGTTAATTCCTTTATGTGGTTCTTTTCCCATTATCCTTTTCACAGTCTCTTGTACAAATGGAACTCTTGTAGATCCACCAACTAAAAGTACCTTATCAATATCTGATGGTTTCAACTTAGCATCACTTAAAGCACGGTTTACAGGTTCTACAGTTGACTCAACGAGATCTGTTATAAGCTCTTCAAACTTTGCCCTTGTAAGGTTAACATCTATATGTTTTGGGCCTGTGGCATCTGCTGTTATAAATGGTAAATTTATGTTGGCAGTTGTCGCCGAAGAAAGCTCGATTTTTGCTTTTTCAGCTGCATCCTTAAGCCTCTGCATCGCCATTTTATCATTTCTCAAATCAATTCCATATTCTTTTTTGAAATTATCTGCAAGCCAATCCATTATTCTCTGGTCAAAGTCATCACCACCAAGGTGGTTATTTCCGCTTGTTGCAAGAACCTCAAATACTCCATCACCTATTTCAAGTATTGATACATCAAATGTACCACCACCAAGGTCATATACCATTATTTTTTGATTGCCTTGTTTATCGAGGCCGTACGCCAAAGATGCTGCAGTTGGTTCATTTATAATTCTTTTAACATCAAGTCCCGCAATTCTTCCGGCATCCTTTGTTGCCTGTCTTTGGCTATCATTAAAATACGCTGGTACTGTTATAACGGCTTCAGTTACCTTTTCTCCAAGATATGCTTCTGCATCTGCTTTTAATTTCTGTAAGATCATTGCAGAAATCTCTTGTGGAGTGTAACTTTTGCCATCAATCGTTACACGATAATCTGATCCCATATGTCTTTTTATTGACATAACAGTCTTTTCAGGGTTTGTAATAGCTTGTCTTTTTGCTACTTGACCTACTAATCTTTCACCATCCTTTGTAAATGCAACAACAGATGGCGTTGTACGAGCACCTTCAGAGTTTGGAATAACTGTAGGTTGCCCACCTTCCATAACTGCAACACATGAAAAAGTTGTTCCAAGATCAATACCAATAATTTTTCCCATAATCTTTTCCTCCTATTATAGTAACTTTATTTTGCTACTTTAACCATACTTGGTCTTATTACTTTATTATTAAATGTATATCCTTTTTGCAAAACTTCAATGATTTCATTTTCTTTTTTGCCTTCAACTTCCTCTTGCATTACTGCATGATGCTTATATGGATCAAAAATTTGGCCCAAGGCATCTATTTCCTTGACACCTGTCTTTTCTAACACATCCTTGAATTGCCTGTATATAAGCTCAACACCCTCTTTAAAAGATGTGCTATCACTTGCTTGGCTTGCTAGTGCTCTTTCGAAATTATCAATCACAGGAAGTATTTGAGTTAGCACCTTTTCCTTGCCATATTCTACGAGATCACCCTTTTCTTTTTCTGTTCTCTTCCGGTAATTTTCAAATTCCGCTTTAAGCCTTTGTGCGAGTGCCAAGTATTCATTGGCCTCTTCCTCTTTTCGTTTAAGGATTTTCTTCAATTCTTCAATTTCTCCTTCACTTATGCTATTTTCTTTTTCTTCCTCTTTTTTTAAATCTTTTTCTTCGTTTTGCTTATCAAAATCTCTTTGTTTGTCATCTTCTTCAGCGTCATTAATTATTATATTTGATATATTTTCATCTTGCACAGGTGTATTTGTACTTAAATCTTCTTCATTATTTTCTTGCTTTATTGTATCTTTCTCGTTTTCCACAGATTTCACCTCTTATCATCTTTATATATATATGATAATACTCTTGATAGTTCCTTAGACATAGTATTTATCTCATTAATCAATTTCTTATAATTCATCCTAGTAGGTCCTATAATGCCGAAAGTACCAACAGTCTCACCATTTATCTTATACGTGGATTTTATAATGCTAAGATCTTTCATTTCTTCAAACTTATTTTCGCTGCCTATTGTTACATCAATCAAATCATCATCAGGCTCCAAAATTGTATTCATTATTTCTTTATTTTCAATAAGGTCAAAAAACATCCTAGCTTTTATAAGGTCTCTGTACTCAGGGAAATTTAATATATTGGAAGTTCCCTCAGAATACAATTCGGTTTCGTCCATTTGCTTAAGTCCATTTATTATTGTTTCTGTAATTTCATCTATGATGCTTTTTGCATTACCCGATTCCCTTTTAATCTCATTCTTTAAATCATTATTTACTTCTTTTTCACGTTTGCCGGTAACCTTATTATTTATAAGGTTATTTAAAAACTCAAAAAGACTACCATCTATATTTTCTTTTAAATTGATAAGATAATTCTTGATTATACCGGACTCTGTTATGACAAGAAGTATGATTTTATTAGAATCCACAGGCATAATCTGTACTCTTTTTATAGTGTTTTCGTTGATCTTTGGCATTTTCACAACAATAGTATGATTTGTCATGTTTGATAAAATTCGCGCATACTTTTTAACTATTTCATCAATTTCCGCAAACATTTCATTAAAAATATTAAATTTATTATTATATCTTTCATTCAAATAATGCTCTATTATATTATTAACGTAAAATCTATATCCTTTATCAGATGGTACTCTTCCTGCTGATGTATGTGGCTGTTCAAGATAGCCCATTTCTTCTAAATCAGCCATTTCGTTTCTTATAGTAGCAGGACTTATACCAAGATTATAGCGCTTTGCAATAGTCCTCGATCCAATTGGTTCTGCCGTCAAAATATAGTCATTAATAATCGCCTCTAAAATTTTTCTCTTCCTATCATCTAACGGCATATTCACCACCCCAAATTCTATTATTAGCACTCTTATTAAGAGAGTGCTAATTCACGATTTAAAAATACCACTATTGTGGATATTTGTCAATACTTTTAAAGTAAAAAATCCTCAAATACATTATTAGAAATGTCTATACCCTTTTGAGTTAAATGTATGGTATCCCCTTCTCTTTCTAAAAGATTTAATTCAATATTTTTTTCTATTGAATCTTTATATACAGTAAACATGCTTTTTCCAAATCTCATAATAAAGTCTTTATCACATACACCTTTCATCATTCTAAGACCTAAAAACATAAATTCTGCCATTTTGTCTTTTATATCAAGTGCATCTATATCATCAAATGCAAAGCCATCTTTATTTATCATTTCAATGTATGTTTTAATATCTTTTACATTTCCTTTACGCATATCACCTATATATGAATATGCACCGGGACCAAAACCGATATAGTGTAAAGCCTTCCAATACAATATATTATGTCTACATTCATAACCCGGTAAAGAATAATTTGATATTTCATAATGGGTATAGCCATTTTGCTTTAAAAAACTTATCGCATAGTGAAAAAGCATCATTTCATATTCATCATCATGTAACATTATTTTTTTACTTTTAAAAAGTCTATAAAACAGGGTGCCTTCTTCAAGAATTAACCCATAGCAAGAAATATGAGTAGGTTTTAATTCTATTGTATTTAATAATGTCTCTTTCCAATCATCAAATGTCTGCTCTGGAAGAGCATACATGAGATCTATATTTATATTATCAAAGTATTCCTCTGTAAGTTTATAATTATCAATGAATTCATTAATTGTATGCAATCTCCCAATTTTCTTTAGTAAATTGTCTTGCCATGCCTGAAGTCCTATACTTACCCTATTTATATGACATCTTCTATATATTTTAAGCTTATTTTCATCTATTAATCCCGGATTTAATTCAATTGATATTTCAGCATCTTTGCTAATGTTATAATATTTATATACCACATTTAATATTTCCTCTATATACTCTGGAGGAAGTATGTTGGGTGTACCTCCTCCTATGTATATTGAAGAAAATGGTCCCCTTAAAGAATCTTTTCTATTTTCTATTTCCCTTATTATAGTTTCTTTATATATTTCAAAAATCTTGTCTTGGCCGGCATATGAATTAAAATCGCAATAGTAACATTTCTTTTTACAAAATGGTATATGAATATATATTCCCGAACTAACCATTGTCATCATCGAGCTTTAATATTGACATAAATGCCTCTTGAGGTATTTCAACCTTGCCAATCTGCCTCATACGCTTTTTACCTTCTTTTTGCTTTTCTAAGAGCTTCTTTTTCCTCGTTATATCGCCACCATAGCATTTCGCAAGGACGTTCTTTCTTAAAGCTTTTACAGTTTCCCTCGCTATTATCTTAGAACCTATGGCTGCCTGAATGGGAATTTCAAAAAGGTGCCTTGGTATGCTTTCTTTTAATTTCTCTGTCATCTTTCTTGCTCTTTCATATGCTTTATCCTTATGAACTATCATTGAAAGAGCATCAACCATTTCACCATTTATAAGTATATCAAGTTTTACTAGGTCTGATGCTTTATACCCTTTAAGCTCATAATCCAATGAAGCATATCCCTTTGTTCTTGATTTAAGCGCATCAAAAAAGTCGTATATAATTTCATTTAATGGCATGTCATATTTTATCAAAACCCTCGTAGGTTCAAGATAATCCATACCTTTATATATGCCTCTTCTATCTTGGCATAATTCCATAATTGGTCCAACATAGTCAGTCGGAGACATAATCGTAGCATCGATTATCGGTTCTTCTATATGATCAATTTCAGTTTGTTCAGGCAAATTAGCAGGATTGTCAAGTTCTAATATTTCACCATTTGTCTTATATACTTTGTATATAACGCCAGGTGCTGTTGTAACAAGATTTAAATTATACTCTCTTTCAAGCCTTTCCTGCACTATATCCATATGCAATAAACCTAAGAAACCACATCTAAACCCAAAGCCAAGGGCTGCCGATGTATCCGGTTCAAAAGTAAGTGATGCATCATTTAATTGCAGTTTTAAAAGTGCATCCTTCAAGTTCTCATAATCTTCACCTTCTGCAGGATATATTCCGCAATAAACCATTGGTGTAACCTTTTTATATCCAGGTAATGGTTCTGATGCAGGATTTTCGGCATTCGTAATTGTATCGCCAACCCTTGTATCACTTACATTTTTTATACTAGCAGCTATATATCCTACATCACCTGCATTGAGAATATCAACAGAACTTAAATTTGGTCTAAAGATACCAACTTCTGTTACCTCAAATTCTTTACCTGACGACATCATTTTTATTTTGTCGCCTTGTTTTACAGAACCGTCAAATATCCTTACAAAGCTAATTGCACCTTTATAATTATCATAATATGAATCGAATATCAATGCCTTAAGTGGCATATCCGGATCACCTGAGGGTTCCGGTATCTTTTTTACTATGGCTTCAAGGACATCATCAATTCCTATTCCCTCTTTTGCCGACGTAAGTATTGCTTCTTCTGTATCAATGCCTATAACATCTTCAATTTCTTTCTTAACAAAATCAGGATCCGCTGATGGAAGGTCTATTTTATTTATCACAGGAACTATTTCTAAGTCATGTTCTAACGCAAGATATACATTTGCTAATGTCTGTGCCTCTATACCCTGTGTAGCATCAACAACAAGCAATGCCCCTTCACATGCAGCAATACTTCTTGATACTTCATAAGTAAAATCGACATGCCCAGGTGTATCGATAAGGTTTAATTCATACTCTTGGCCATTTTTAGCTTTATATATTAGCCTCACAGGCTGAAGTTTAATAGTTATTCCTCTCTCACGCTCAAGGTCCATACTATCAAGAACCTGTTCTTCCATCTCTCTTTCAGTCAATACTCCAGTCTTCTCAATTAATCTATCTGCTAATGTTGATTTACCATGGTCAATATGTGCAATAATGCAAAAATTTCTTATGTTCTTCTTTTTACCCTTCGACATTTCAAACCTCCTCTTTAACATAATATTATTATAACATAAAGAAATCAGTTATAAAGGGATTTGAAAATATCAAAGACGCCTTTTAATGATACATACTTCTCTTCACCAAAAACAGTAAAATAAATGATATTTCTTTTATAACTCATTTTAAAAAGCGTTTGTTTTACTTCACCTGTACTTAACGTATTAAATGCAAAATTTACGGCAAATAAGCATGATATAATAAATATGATATAGGCAAAAATACATATGTATAAAAGTCTTCTTCTATTAAGTTTTTTTCTTTTTTTTTCTACTCTGCTCAAGTTTTTATTTTCCTCCTAAGGCTATCATATATAAAGTCGATCTCATTTAACATTTTTTCCCGTGAAAAATTATTTATAACATATTCTTTGCCTTTTAGAGAAAATTCTTTCCTCATTCTTTCATCGCTTGCAAGTTTTTTTATAGCAACAGCTAATTCTTGTGGTTTACCTGGCTTAACAATTAACCCATTTACATTATTCTTTATAATTTCAGGTATTCCCCCAACATCTGTTGCAATAACTGGTTTTTCTAAAAACATTGCTTCAGCAACAGAAAGCCCAAAACCTTCACTATATGATGGCAAAACAAAAATGTCTATGTTTCTTAAAAAGTCTGGTATGTCATCCCTATATCCCAAAAATTCTATATTATCAAGTTTCATATCTTTTATCATGCTTTTTAAATCTTCAAGATATGGTCCGTCACCCGCTATGAAAACAAAAAGATTAATTTCATTTTTAATTAATGCCAATGCATTTATTAGGTCTTGAACTCCTTTTGATGGTATAAGTCTTGATATACATCCAATTATCAAAGTATTAGAATCGATATTGTATTCTTTCCTTAAATCCAATGATGGATTGCCTTTGTATGAAGATATATCTACACAGTTATATATGGTTTTTATTTTATTCGGGTTTACGGCCTCAACCCCTTCTATTTCATTTTTTAAAGCATTAGAAACTGTAATAATTTTAGATGTTCGTTTATTTAAGTATCTATTTAAAAACAGGTAGATATTTTTTTTCAATAAATTCATATTATAATAATCAGGAAAATTATGTATTGTAATTACTATTTTTAAATTCAGTCCAATACATGCTATTCTACCTACAAGAGACGCTTTTGAACCGTGAAAATGAATTATTTCTGGTTTAAATTCTTTTATAATTTCCCTTAATTTTATGATTGACTTTAGGTCCTTCGAAGGGTTCAATCCATCGCAAATATCGATGTCAAATACCTTAATTCCATTTTCTTTTAAATTATTTACAGTATTAACATCAAAATTACATCCTACTGCTACTTCATACTTATTTTTATCAAGGTTATTTAATATTGATAATAAATGCTTTTTCATGCCGCCCTCCGCTCTTCTTATTATATGCATTACTTTAATCTTCTCCATTTTAAATCATCCTTTTTCCTCATTATCATGTTCTAATTCATCAATAATAAAGTGTACAATCATAGGTCCAGTATAAACCATCATTGTTGCGGCAGCAACAACACCAGAGTCGTTAAAAACAAGTGCAAATATGCTTCCTATTATTGTTGAGAAAAAACAAATATATACATATTTATGGTTTTTTAAAAAGTTTTTCATAACACCGATTGGTTTATAAAACAACACAAAAAGGACAATTATAAGCGTTATTAGTACTTTACTCCATATAGAATACCTAAATAATTTCATGTTCATACTTAGCTTTCGTGCAAAAATTTTAAATAACGGATTTAAGCCATATCCTTTTATTAAATTAAAAGTCTGTCCTATATGTGTTTGTTGAGATACAGGCCTTAGTGAATCGATATAAAATAAAATCAAAATCAATGCAAAAATACCAATTATGATTGATATAGCATTTTTTAAATTTAACTTTTTTCCTGATAAAAGCAAAATCGCAGTTGAAAAAGCAGCAAATGCTGCAATACCACCACCCACGTTTGTGCCCATGTTGGGAGCGGCTATAAAATAAAACACAATTAAATATATAAAAGCTGTTATGATAAAAATAGGTTTTTTAATATTAAATCTTTCAAAAGATAGTGTCGTAAAGCATAAAGTACCACCTATTAGAACACCCATATATTCATTGCCTATACCATAAAATCTTGCGCCAGCAATAACATCATAACTTAAAAATGAATTTTTAAGTAGAAAACTCCCCGTCATCATATCGATAAGCAAAGTAACAGTCGTTATAAATGCAATCACTGCGTAGTAATAATGGCTTATAGAGCTTATTTTATATATTGCAAAGATAAAAATTGCTGTCAAGAAAAGAACACCTGCTAAGCTGCTTGATACCTTTGTATAATCAAATAATGGCAATAGTAAAAAACTTAAAGGTATAACTGATACAAAAAATAGTAAAGGCTTCATATACACAGAATACTTCTTTAAAAAAATAAGTGTAACTGATGAAAGTATTAATATTATTATCTGCAAAGCTACATATGTTTTTAAAAATGGCGTCCTGTATGTATAATTGTATGTAAGCTGCTCTTCTATTTTTTGTAGCAATTTTAAATTGCCATCAACCTTAGAAGCATATAATTGATGCCCCGTCACAAAAGAAGGTACTTCTATGCCAAAGTAATTTAATACCGTTGGTAAAATATCCATATTTGTTACAACGCCTATTCTCTTCGTAGTATCCGACGTAATAAATTTACCATGATTAATGCCAGGTCCATACATTATAACAGGTGTAAGAAAATCATTTTGACTCATTTCTTTTGTAGGTGGAAGCGGTGTTATAACCATGTAAAGTGTATTTTTGTCATTAACTTTTATAATTTCGCCTATAAAATTATCAGCATTTATCAAAGCTTTTTTTCTATTCATTATGTTTACTTTATCCAATGCATAATTCTGATAGTCATTTGCTCTAGCAGTATCACCCAAATCAAAAATAGTCAAATTTAACGTATCTTTTATTGCATTGTATTTATTATAAATTACATTATAATCCAAAGTTATGCCAAATGGGCTTAAAGGTTCTCTTTTTAAAATATCAGTGCTTACATCACCATATGGTACTATGCCATTATAATCCATTCCAATTAATGGAGCAAATCTTTTTATTTCCTTATCTGTATCTTCATTCCCAAAAACAGCAATATTATAACCATTTTCCTCAAGAAGTTCTCCAAGAAGACCTGGTTTTACAATATGATTACTTTTCATATTGTTCCTTTTTATCTGTGCAATATCTAGATTTAAAATATTTCCATTTCTTGGCACAATACCAGAATTTCTTTCAAATAAAATTGATGCCTTCTCACTATCGACAATTTCCTCAGAATTATAGTTTAAAGATGCTGAACCTGATCCTAGTGCCCTTGTACCGGTACCTATTGTCATAAACACATTTTCGGCAGACCTTCCGCCATCAGAATTAACTGTCATCAATCCATATGCTCCACGATTTATCAAGTTTTTTATATTAGGTAAATCATTTTGTATATAATCATTAAGTGTTACTCTGTTTATTATGAACACAATGACCTTTTTATTGCTAACATCTGTTTTAGCATAACTAACCGAATATATACACGAAAATAATAGCAAAAAAATCAAAATATATTTAAAACGGCTTTTCATAGTTCCCTCCTAATTTATTCACAAATATTAATTTTAGCTAATATTTTTAAAAATATCAAGTATAATAAACCTCCGTTTTTCTGAATATATATTTATAGATTGGAGGCAATTAAATTGAAAAATATTCGTGTTTTCTACCTTAATAAAAAGCATATTTATATATATTTTACCATAGTTATGGTGCTCTTAACCATGACTTTGTTATTTTATGGTATTTTTTCTAACGCTTTTTCATATTCAGTACCATTGTCAGGAAAAACGGTGCTTATAGATCCAGGGCACGGAGGTATAGATGGCGGTACAAATTCTGGTAACGTATTGGAAAAAAATATAAATTTAAATGCATCCCTTATCCTTAAATCAAAACTTATTTCACAGGGTGCACATGTTATTATGACCCGTGATAAAGATATTTCCCTTGAAAATTTTTATAAAGACAATGATTATAGACATAGAAGAGACCTAAAGGCTAGAGTCAATATGATAAATGATAATAATATAGACATCTATTTAAGCATTCACGTTAATGCAATTTCAAATGCCCCACATGTCAAAGGACCTATGGTTTTTTATTCAAATACCAATAAAAATAACAACTACTTGGCTGAAGAAATTCAGAAATCATTAAATAATGCTACGGGTGTTGATAGAAAACCAACTTTAGCTGATTATTACCTACTGACAAATGCAAAAAAAACTGGTGTTTTAATAGAACTGGGATTTATTACTAATAAAGATGATAAAAATCTCCTGCAAAGTAAAGAATATCTTTCAAAATTGTCAGACAGCATTATAGAAGGTATAACCTTATATTTTTCAAAAATATAAGGTTTTTGTAAAGCTAAAGGGGAGGAAACCTAACTCCTCCTTTAATTTAATAATTTATTATCTTTTAAAACTTCATAAATTCCTCTTGCTAGATATGGGGTAGTATTAAGTGCTTCTTCAAGTGTATTATAATTACTGCCCAACTCTATCAATATTCCCTTTTCCGAAAAATGCTGATTATATTCTGCATATTGATGTATCTCTATACCAAGTGATATTCCTGGATATAGCTCATTTAATTTGTCACTAATTTGTTTTGCAAATTCGTAATTTTTTTTCCAGTCTTCCTGCATTTCTTGTGTCCTTCTTGAACCGATAATAAATAGAACCTTTGCAATATTTTGTCCATTAATATTTATAAGATATTTTTTTCTGTATGCTTGGTTTGAAAGGCTATTCAAAGCCGGAATACTATCAACACCTGGTTGCATAACACTTCCATATCCATCGCGGTGCAAATCAATCGTAACCTTAATCGATGGATTATCATTAATATATTTTTTGACAGACAAAGAGGAATTATAGTAAGATAAATCATAATTGTAATCATGAATAGAACGGTCATGAAGAACGCCTACACCATAGTCGTTTACTAAATAATTTGTCAAATAGTCACCAACTTTAACCATATTATAATTCAAATCATTTGTCCTATCATAACCATATGCAGCGACATATTTATATTTCTCAGTTGCAATGTATGATTCCATTGTATGTGTATGATACAATAATAACAATGGCTTATCCGGTGGTTTTATATTTTTTTTATGTTCTGTTTTTGGTAAATTATTTGTAATAATTTCAACCTGATTCGAATAATTAGATTTTTTTTGTTCAATACTATTATTAAGGACTACATTGCTTTTATTAGAATTGTTTTTGTTTATTTGTGCAATAATAGGTATCTGATATTTAAGGATTTTAAGAGGATCTTTTTGACTTAAATCAAGCATTGATGCTATTGTCAAATCTTGTCCATTATAACCCTGTGTTTTATAGCCTACATCGACAACGGGCATTGAATAATTTAAAGCAGTTATAAAAATGCCGTTAATATTATTGTACTCCTCAGCAAATGCCTCTGTAACAAAATTTATATTTGACACCTTTATATCATCGGTAATAAGCCATTTATAAAAAACTATATTCATAATTAATAGTAAAACAAATGATAGTTTTTTAATTCTATAATACTTTATTGAACTTCTAAACAATAAAAGCACCTCTCTTTTGTTTTTTATATTATAAAATATTCATAAGAGAAGTGCTTTATTACAAATTTAATGTACAAGTTGATTCATTTCTTCTACAGTCAAATTCGGCTGTAATGCTAAATTAATGCCCCTTGATATTATTGATGATATATTTTTGATTAGAATATCTATTTCCTTAGGTGTTACCATTAAATTAGCCTCGGGATCCAATACTTCTTTTATAAGTGCATATTTATCTTCATCTCCCATATTTTTTAACACCATATAAAACGGACTGTCTTTACTCGTCTTCTGTATTAATGCATTTGTTAGATATTCCATCGTATCATTAGCAATTGTAGCCGCATCCACAACTGTAGGTACTCCTATAGCTATAACGGGTATACCCAAACTTTCTTCGTTAATCGCTAATCTTCCGTTACCAATACCAGAACCCGGACTTATACCTGTATTTGAGATTTGTATCGTTGTTGCTAACCTTTCGATCCTTCTTGATGCAAGGGCATCAATTGTAATTAGCAAATCAGGTTTAGTTCTGTCAACAATACTCTTGACAATCTCGGCCGTTTCAATACCGGTTATACCTAACACACCAGGTGCTATGGCACTAACAGAACTTATATTATCCCCAAACTGAAGTGGTACAAGTTCTTTAAGATGTCTTGTAACAACAATGTTCTCGGTAACCTTTGGCCCTAATGCATCAGGTGTAACATTCCAATTGCCAAGTCCAATAACAAGTGTCTTTATTTTTACATTGACATTTGCAATTTCCCTTATAACATCTGCTAATATTTTAGCAACTTTTTCTTCAAGCTCAAGGTTTCTGTATTTTAGATCCGGTGCATCGATTGTAATATAATCTCCTATCGGTTTGCCCATTGCTTTTACGCCTTCATTATTTAATATCTTGACTTTTACAATTTTAACACCGTTGTTTTCCCTCTCTTCTAAAAATACACCAGGTATTTCCCCTGCATGGCCTTCTTTATATAATTCACGTGCCTCAACAGCAAGATCTGTTCTTACGCTGAACATTATCTCACCTCAACTCTGTAGGGATAAAAGCATCAACAAGTCCTATTACAAATGCAGCTACTAAAGAACCCAGTATTGTAGCATGTATTGTTGGTACAACAAATTGTGAGACATAAATTACAATTGCTGCAACTACAAATCCGACAATACCTCTGCTTCTTGGTGAAATATTCTTCCCAAGCAATGCTTCAACTATATAACCAAGTATTGCTATTACTACTGCAGAAATCAAAGCACCCCAAAACCCTGCAACGCTAAAACCTGGTACAAGATAGCCAACTATCAATAAGACGATTGCTGATACTATAAACCTAATAATTGTTTTTAGCATAAAATCACCTCCTACAAATATAATGAACAATTTGACAAATATTATACCACTATGGTAAATTATTAATTATTCTGTTGCAAAAAATGTTTTTTCGTGGTAAAATTACACTTGATTGATTTGAGGAGGTGAACAGTTTGGCAAACATAAAATCCGCTAAAAAGAGAATACTTGTTACAAAAAGAAGAACACTTGAAAACAAGATCGTAAAATCGAAAGTAAGAACAGCTATCTCTAAATTTGAAAAAAGTTTAGCAGATGGTAACATAGATAATACAAAAGCTGCACTAAAAGCTGCCATTAAGGAGCTTGACAAAGCTTATTCAAAGGGTACTTTACACAGAAATACAGTAGCAAGAAAAAAATCAAAATTATATGCAAAATTAAATGCATTAAATGCATAAAGGCGTACAATGTACGCTTTTTTAATTACATAACTTCCTTATCAGCGATTCCAAAACTAAATTTCCATTATAGCTTGATTTTAATTCCCTATCACACTTTATACACACATTATATGCATTTATAATATCACTTTCTTCAAAATGTTTGCATTGTTCAATAACATCATTAATAGAAAAATACGGGATTCCTAATCTTGACGACAAATCTCTCCTCTCAATTTTTTGTTTCAAATAGTATTTAGCTCTTATAAGAATGCGGAATTGTCTTACTATCATTGCTAATATACCTATAGGATTCTCATTGCTTTCAATCATTCTATTAAGAATGTAAATAGCAGTTTTCTCTTGCCTTAATCCAATCGAATTTACAAGTTTAAATACACTTTCATTTATATTCGATGACAGTAAATGCTTCACATTTTCTATTGTTACTTCACTGTTGTCACTATATGACACAAGCTTTTTCACTTCATTAAGCAATCTATATAAATCTACTCCACAATTTTTAACTATATATTCTGCTACAGGTTTTTTTATGGTTTTGCCGAAACTTCTTACAAAGTAACCAGTATAATTTACAGCATCATCATGTTTAAGATAATCAAAATTAACTATTGCTCCAACTTTATTAATTGTTTTAAATAATTTTTTTCTCATATCAATTTTGTCATTTAAAACAATAACAAGACAATTGGTGATATCTTTTTTTTCTAAATATTTTATTATTTTATCTATCGCTAAATCATCAAGTTTTTTTAAAAGCTCATCATCTTTTACTATAATAAGCCTATGGTTTGACATAAAAGGAAGTGTCTCTAGGCTATCTATTATATTATTATTATCAGCATTATCAATAATAGATAAGTTCATCGCATCTGTTATACCATCAAGTAACTTGCTCTTTATTTTTTTTACAGCTTCATCTACTAAAAATCTTTCTTCACCGTAAAATACATAAACAGGCAATATATTTTTATTTATCATATTCACAAAATCTGAGTAATTCAATGTCTCACTTCCCGATCATTTTTTTAACATGTATATAAGTACCATTTGTATCAATTATAATAGCACCATCATTATCTGTTCTATATACACTCGATATACTTTTTAAATATTTTACAATATTGTCGTCTGGCTGTCCATAATTATTTTTTCCAACTTGAATAACACAAATTTTCGGATTTACTTTTTCTATAAATTCTTTTTGAGAAGATGTACTTGATCCATGATGTGCAACCTTCAAAATGTCTGATGAAATATTGAGGTTTTTTAAAGCATCTTCGGCCTCTTTTTCTATGTCTCCTGTAAATAAAAAATCTACATCTTTATAAGACATTTTAAACACAAGTGCATTGTTATTTATAGGATTTTCTTGTATAACAGTTTTCCCAGGACTCAATACTTTAAAACATACTTTATCAATTGTAACAGTGTCACCTTCTGTAAGTTCATATACCGGTATTTTCTTCATACTAGCCAAACTAATAAGTTTTTTATAGTTATCATCCTTTTGTACTTGATGCCCTATAAAAATCCTATCTACATCAATGTCATTTAAAATTGATAAAATTCCCCCGATATGGTCCGAATCAGTATGTGAAATAAAAATAGCATCTAAGGAGGAAGCATTTTCATAAAATAAATATGGAAGCAAGATGTTTTGTCCAACATCAAAAGAAGTTTCCCCATTAAATAATGGCCTTCCTCCTCCATCAATTAATATCTTCTTTCCGTGTTGCGTTCTCAAAAACGTGCTGTCACCTTGACCAACATCGAGAAAAGTAACTTCAACGTCTTTTGGTAATATTGCATTTATAGCCATAATTATGATTAATAGTGCCAATATCGAAGAACTTATTATAATCTTTTTTGATCTATCAAAACTACTTAAAGACACTACTAAAACTAAATAATAAAATATAATTATGTAAAATGACGGAATAGGTACATTTATTGAAGCATATGGGACATTGGCAAAAAACTTTGTTAAATACAACACTATTTCAACAATTGGTGTATTAATTATATTTAATAAAAATGCTAAATATGGCATTATTAATCCAAAAAAAGCTGATAAAAAGCCTATAATAACTGTTACGCTTACAATAGGAACAATAATTAAATTTGGCACAAGTGATATAATTGAAATATTATGAAAAACATAAATAGTAATCGGAAGTGTTCCCAATTGTGCAGCAACAGTTAATGAAATAGCATCTCTTATTATTTCATTTTTTAATTTAAGTTTCTCTTTTATAGGTTTATAAAGGCATAATATTGCTAATGTTGCTGCAAATGATAGCTGAAAGCCTATATCATATAACATCAATGGGTTAATAATTAAGATCAACACAGCCGCAAATGAAATAGAATTAAGAGGATAATTATATCTTCCAATAGTTACCGCAATTAATGCCATACAAGCCATGATTGCAGATCTAACAGCAGATGGCGGAGAACCTGTAAGCAATGTGTATAAAATAAGTATAGGTATAACTATCGGTGTGCTGTACCTCTTTATATGAAATATCCCTAAAATAAAAACCATAAATACAGTTAATAAACCGAAATTATATCCAGATACAGCAATTATATGTGATATGCCAGTTACTCTGAAAGAACTCAGTGTATCTTCATCAACATCATTTTCGCCAAGTATCACAGACGAAACAAATTCGGCGTCTTTTTGTGGCATTGATTTATTATAATTTGCTTTTATTTTTTCACGCATGTCTCGGAAAAATTTGTTTATAGGGCTATCAGCACTCTTTTTAAGTATACTCACTGAATAGCTATTTACACTCATCAAAGCATCTATGCCATATTTCTTAAGATATAATTTGTAATCAAATCCACCTGGATTTCTTCTACCTTGAGGTATTTTCACTATTCCTCTTATCTCCACAAGGTCACCATCTTTTGGAGATATCCCTCCTATTTGTGTTACAAGTATTTTATTCATATTTTCTGGCTTTAAAACATATTTATATAGCCTATCTTTATTTTCAACATTTGATATAATTCCTTTAAATGATACCAACTTATCATTTAATTTATCATACATGCCTTTTGAATATGTCACATTCGTGCCATTAATTATTCCAAATATAGCAATACATAACAGTAATAATGTGGTAATATCTTTACCTTTTAAATGTCTATATATACTTACAATTAATGTAAGTATCAAGGTTACACTCGAAACTATTATATTTATTTCTACATACTTACTTAAAATTATCCCAAGTGACAAAGCAATTGCTATATACAAAAAAGGAATGTTCATAATTATATATCATATACTTCAAAATCTTTTGCTATAATCACATCCTGAATCACTTTAGATGCCTCATTAAAATATTCATCAGTGGTATGCTGCGGCCACAAATGTGTAATTATCAATTTTTTGCAATCAGCAGCTTTAGAAATCTCCGCCGCGCGTCTTGCTGTAAGATGTGGGCCTTTTTCATCACCTAGAAGATTTCCATCACACAAAAATACGTCACAACTTTTGATAAATGGGATTATTCTATCATTTTCCATAGTATCACCACTAAAAGCAAATGTTTTTTTACCATCGTTAAATTTAACAGCGTATGTAAGAACAGGATGTTCCATTTTCTCGAAGGATATTAAAAGATTATCTATTTTTAGTTTTGTCTTTTCATCCACTATATTTAACTTAAAAACACCATTGAAATTAAGGTCATCTAATACTTTCAGTGGTTCATTAGGGCAATAGATATTTATAGGTTCTTTTATATCTCCTTTACGCATTCTAATATCAACAGCATAGCGTAGTACCATCATGTCCGAAACATGGTCAGAGTGAAAATGGGTAAGTATTATATATTTTAAATCCCTTAAATCATAATATCGTTGATACCTGCTTAATACACCATTACCACAGTCTATGAGAATGTTCATTCTATTGTTTTCTAATAAATAACCAGAACAGGCCCCATCTTTTCCGGGATACGGTCCATGTGATCCAAGAATTGTTAATTTCATACCATCAACTCCTTTTATTTAAATATGGAAGCTTATTTACAAATTCAAACATATCTTTATAATTTCCATGATTAATTGATGATATATCTTTTGAAGATTTATTTATCATAAAATCCTCAACCAAAAATGTCTTTAATCCTATTTCAGAAGAAATAATATCTTCATCTACATCATTGCCAATCATTATACAATTTTCTGGTTTTTTATTGAGCTTTTCAATGATTTCTTTGTAATATTCTATATATGGCTTACAAAAATGCATTATTTCATATGATGTAATGAAGCTAAAATATTTTTCGTCAACACCTGCCCATTTCAACCTTTCTTTTATGGCTACTTTGGGGAAAACAGGATTTGTTGCAAGTATTATATCATATCCCCTTTCTTTTAATAAATCCAATGTCATCTTAACATATTTATCAGCAGTTATTCCACAGCCCAGACTTTTATAATCATTTTGATAAAAATCATCAAATATAGGCATTAATTTTTCTTTTGGATATTTTGTTTTCTTTAAAAAAGAGTCAAAAAATACCTCCTCATTTGTCTTATCAGGCTCTAAATTATTTATCATTTCCATACTTGATGCAAAAAGCATTTTTTGAAAAAACTGTGGTTCAAATAAATTCGATAATTTTTTTGAAAGCCCCATAAAACAATCCATAATCATTTTATCAGTATCAACCGGTAAAAGTGTCCCATCAAGGTCGAACATCACAGTATCAATCATAAAACCACCTCAAATAAATACTATATAAAAATAATACATTTTTCTGTAAAAAAAAGCAAGGTCTTCAATAACCCCTTTAATATCAAGTATTTGTCGGCAAATTTATTTCTGTTAAAATCAACCATATAACGTTAATTATGTTATGAATCTTTATATATTTTATTTGCCATTGTCTGCTATTCATTCAGGTAGATCAGTTATTTTATATCTTTTCATATATGATATAGCCTTAAATCTAAATTTTATAATTATGCTCTGATTAAAATTTCTTCTATTTTATTTGCCATCATTTCCTTAATTTGCTTTAGAAATTCTGAATTGCAGGCTTTAGCACCGCTAATTTTTCTATCAAGAACATCATTACTGTATTTATAAGCCTGCAAAACATACCTTTTTGAACCCGAAAGCCATTTAGAAATTAAGATAAAATCCTCTAGACAGAGGATTTTATCATTGACAGTTGTCCTGAATTCATAATCCGTATGTGAATTTTTAATAATCTCAACGCTTTCCTTTATTTTATCTATGTCCGATTCATTTTTTGCAAAAATGCCGTATTTATTTATAGGTGCTTTTATGTCCATAGCTATATAATCAATCAATCCGTCATCAATCAGTTCTTTCAATGCATCCGGCCTAGACCCGTTAGTATCAAGTTTTACACTGAATTTAAGCGATTTTATATCTTTTATAAAGTCTTTTAATCCTTTCCACAATGTCGGCTCGCCACCTGTTATTGCAACACCATCAATAAGCCTTGTCCTACTTTTCAAGTACTTGAAAAAATCTTTTTCATCACGAATTCCTTCTCTTACAGGTATAAGCCAAGAATTGTGACAGTATGGACATTTGAAATTGCAGCCGCTTATAAAAGCAGTCGCTGAAATTTTCCCCGGGAAATCAACAAGTGATACAGGGATAAAATCATATATCATACGACAAATTCCTTTCTGTCTTCAAATTCTTTCTGTTTACCTTCATTCCAGTTCTTTACGGGTCTATAATATCCTACAACCCTGCTGTAAACCTCACATTCTTTACCACAGTACGGACATTCAAAATACTCTCCCGATATATAACCGTGATCCTGGCATATTGAGAAAGTCGGTGTTATAGTATAATAAGGTATTCTATAATTATACGCTATTTTTCTAACAAGCGCCTTGCATGTATTTACATCGCTTATACTTTCACCGATAAACCCATGCAGTACAGTCCCTCCTGTATATTTGCACTGCAATTCTTCCTGTAGGTCAAGAGCAGTAAATATATCGTCGGTAAAGTCAACCGGAAGCTGCGTAGAATTTGTATAATACGGCACATCATCACCGCAGGTTATTATATCCGGATACAATTCCTTGTCCTTTTTTGCAAGCCTATAGGATGTGCCTTCTGCTGGTGATGCTTCCAGGTTGTACAGTATATTTGATTCTATTTGATACTTAAAAAGTTTATGCCTCATAAAGTCAAGTACTGTAAGGGCAAATTCCCTACCTTCATCACTCGCTATGCCTTTACCCATAAAATTTAAAAGTGCTTCGTTCATGCCGACAAGTCCTATTGTATTAAAATGGTTTTGCCAATAAAAGCCAAACCTTTTCTTTATATCTCTCAAATAAAATTTAGCATATGGATATAAGCCAACCTCTGTCATCTTCTCAAGTACTTCTCTCTTTATTTCAAGACTTGTCCTGGCAACATCCATAAGCCCTCCAAGTTTTTCAAAAAACTCCTCTTTTGTCTTTGATAAATAGCCAATTCTCGGCATATTTATTGTAACAACACCAATTGAGCCAGTCAGCGGATTTGCTCCAAAAAGTCCTCCGCCACGCTTTCTGAGTTCTCTATTATCTAAGCGAAGGCGACAACACATCGACCTGGCATCTTCGGGATTTAAATCGCTGTTTACAAAATTGCTGAAATATGGAAGCCCGTATTTTGCAGTCATTTCCATTATTTTATCGATAACAGGATTATCCCAATCAAACTCTTTAGTGATATTATAAGTCGGTATAGGAAATGTAAATATCCTGCCGCTTGCATCCCCTTCCATCATAACTTCTGCAAACGCAAGGTTTAACATATCCATTTCTTTTTGAAAGTCTTTATAAGTTTTATCCATCATCTTTCCGCCAATTATAACAGGTTCATCTTCCATCATATCCGGCACGACAAGATCCATCGTAATATTGCTAAAAGGTGTCTGAAATCCTACTCTTGTCGGTACATTTATGTTAAATATAAATTCCTGCAGCGCTTGCTTTACCTCTTTATAAGTCAATTCATCATAATATATAAACGGTGCTAAATATGTATCGAAATTTGAAAAGGCCTGCGCTCCCGCTGCTTCCCCCTGAAGAGTGTAGAAGAAATTGACGATCTGCCCAAGTGCAGTCCTAAAATGCTTCGGCGGTTTACTTGCAACTTTACCTTCAACACCTGTAAAACCTGACAACAGCAAATCCCTCAAGTCCCATCCACAGCAGTAAACAGACAAAAGTCCAAGGTCATGAATATGTAGGTCGCCGTTTTTATGGGCATTTCTTACCTCTTCAGGGTATATTTTGTTAAGCCAGTATTGTGCCGTTATTGTACTGGATATGTGGTTGTTTAGGCCCTGCAACGAATAACTCATATTGCTGTTTTCATTTACTCTCCAGTCAAGCTTTCCTATATATTCGTCAACCATTTTTTCAATATCCATAAACATATCTTTGAAATTCCTTATATCCTGATGCTGCTTTCTGTATAAAATATAAGCTTTTGCGGCTTTTGCATATCCATGCTCAATGAGATGCTGTTCAACAATATCCTGTATGTCTTCTACAGAAGGTAGCCTATCAATAAAATTTCTTTCAAGATACTTAGTTACTTCATCTGAAATGCTTGATGCCTCATCAAATGTACCTGTATCAGTCGCTTTAAAAGCTTTAAATATGGCATTGGCAATTTTAAACTTGTCAAATTCTACTTCTCTTCCGTCTCTTTTTATAACTCTCATCTTTAAGACCTCCAAATGAATTTTTTTGAAAAGCATAATCTATTATATTATTAATATTATTTAATGCATCTCCCTAGTTTACTTATATTTTTCGGCATAATTTAAGCATAAAGAAAGAATAAAAACCCCTTAACTCATACTGTTAAGAGGTTTACAGTCTAAATTACACTTATTAAACCACTTCCTCTATCGCTCGTAGAGTCAGTAATAAAATACAGGCAGGTCTCCTGACTTAAGCTCATCGCTCTTTACGCCTTCCCAATTTCTCAGTGGCATAAATGTAAAGAACTCACCATTACAGTGGCGGGACCGTGCAGGATTTTCACCTGCTTCCCTTTTAAATCTAATCTAAAAGATTAGACACCTGTATCCGTAAATTATTAAATTTTAATTACAAAATATTGTGTATGTATAATTCTACTTCTCAATATATAGTATAATATGTCATTATGTATTTGTCAATTGTTTTTTTTGCACTTACTGCAAATTCCATAAAAATTTAAATCGCCATGATATACATCAAAATCATATGTTTTATCTATTTTTTCAATATATTTTATTAAATCCGGATTACTATATTCATCTATATTTCCACAATATTTACATATTAAATGCGCATGAATTTGCTGTTTATTAAACATCATAAGCTCATAGTACTTTTTTTCTTCGATTACATTTTCTAATACTATGCCTTTTTTTGTTAAAAGTTTTAAATTTCTGTAAAGAGTTGCGATTCCGTAGTGGGGTTTTTCTTTTTTAACAATGTAAATCAATTTGTCAAAATCAAAATGTATATCTGGATTGCTTATAAATGCATTTACTAACAACCGTCTCTCAACAGTTATTTTTATACCATCCGACTTTAAAATTTTTATTATATCTGATAACATTTCATCTTTCATAGTAAAACCTCACCAGTTTTTTATTTTACGTATGTTCAGAATCATAGTTTACAATAATTATTGTCATATGTCAATAACAATTGTTACTCTTTATTCCACAGGGATTCATTTTTGTTCAGTAATATAGATTTAAATTAGTAGATATTATTGATTCGAGCTTTTAATTTGCCTCATTATTTATAATCATAAGATTATCAATAGAAATATTATTTTTTAGTTTAAAAGAATTGGAGCGTAGATTAATTTGGAGTTATTAAATGATTTAAATGCCTTGTATGAAATGCTTGAAACAAAACATGAACTTGATAAAAATAGTTTGGTTCAAAGACTGTAGTACTTCAAAGTGGTGAAAATAAGTCTTTAAACTAAGTGTTTTGTGTAAAATAATCGAAGAAATTAAAAAAATAGATCTAACTGTAACTTTAAGAATTGGAGAACTTTCTAAAAAAAAATTATACTGCCTTAAAAGAAGTAGGTACAGACATATATCTTTTGAGTATTGAAACAGCAAATAAAGAATTGTATCAAAAATTACATTTCGGAATGAGTTATAAAAATCGCATAAGATACCTTATGGATTTAAAAGACCTTAATTATGAGGTTGGCACTGGTTGCCTTATAGGCTTACCGGGACAAACTGCTGAAATGCAGGCAGAAGATCTAATATTTTTTAAAAAAATAGATACAGACATGATAGGTGGATGTGAAGGTACGCCTCTTGAAAATGAAAAAGACGGTAATGAGAAACAACTCTAAAAATGATAGCATTGGTAAGACTACTTAAGCCAGTATAAATATACCTGCAACTACCGCCTTAGGAGTTAAGGACAACTACGGTTATATAAAAGGGTTAAGATGCGACGCAAATGTTATTATGACTAATATGGGAATAAATCTTACTTACTTCTCTTACAATATACTCTACGTTATTATAAGCTTCCCTTTTTATTTGTATTTTTGAAGTTTTCCGCTGGCAATAAACGCAAGCGTCGCTACAGATTTTTGGAGGTATATTGTTTATCCCAACACTTCTTCCCAAACATCTTGATGTATCAGGGCCAAATACTATCAATTAATATACCTCCACTTTGCTTATAATCCTCTAAATTCATCATCATTTACTTTTGATACTTTATAACCGTATCCATTACCTCTACACCAAGCTCTCCTGCTATTATAGGACATTTGGCAATTAGCATAAAAAATACACCGCTGTTTTCGCTCAAACCTTCAAAATTCCCCTGACCTTTAGAAATCACAACATCATGTTGCCTAATCCACTCTTTTACTATATCGTCCACTCGGTTAGGACCTGTATCTCTTACACCATTCCCTAATTTATAAAAAGTTACATTCGGAAGTGTATCTATTCCAGAATCATATGCGTCATCTATCATTGCATCATTAATTATTGGACCACCTTTTACTACGAACGAGATTAATTTAAAAGGTTTTTCTCTTACTTTTATCATTTCTTCAATAAATATTTTATCTAATACTATTTCCCCAGCATTATCAGCAAAATAAAGAAGCTTTTCACCTAATAATATTTTTTCCGCCAATATCTTAAAATCATCAATAGCCGGTTTTTTATTTAATACATCTTTTATTGTTTTATCTAAGTCAAAATCGAATGCTGGACCAAAATCAATAATATTTCCCGCTATTGCAAGCTTTGCCGAAATATAAAGCCGCTTTTCTTTATCGTTAATCATCATAAGTTGATTTTTTAATTTAGGATATAATTCTAATACCATCTCATTACTCTTTTTTTTAATATCCTTGTATGGGTCCATGTTTTTAGTTTCTTCTCTAATTATGTTATAAACTTTATTCACTATTTCATCATGTGAAATATTCCAATCAATACTACATAAAAACAACATAATTTTTTTTAATACATTAGAACGTATTTGGTCATTTTGTTCTCTTGTCGTAAACAAAGCTTGTTTTTGAAAACATGGTATACAATCTAAATAAAGTTTCATATATCTAACATCCTTTTTAATTATATATTAATGTTCTTAAAATCCATTTTTTAGTTATTACTTACAAACTCTTATGCATATTTATTAATTAAGTGATTCCAAAGCTTTTATACACATGTTCATATAATTCTTATTAAACTTTTCGATTTCACGCTATCACATAAACTCGCTAACTCAGAGTCAATTGACAATCTGCCTAGAAATGGAATATTCATTTCCATAGCAACTTCACTATTTTGATTCATTTTATACACCTCATTTTTTAAAATAAAATCTTATCTTTTTAACTTTAATTTTAATAATTAAATGGCATTTTCCTTTTTAATTTTACTCATAGCTACCTGTATCATTATGGCACATTCAATTCTTTTCTTTCGTAATGTACATGAAATTATTTCATTAGGAATTGTAATATCACCACTTGTAAAATAAGCATTCGCATGACAGCCTCCTGAGCAAAACAACTTTGCCCAACAATCTCTACAATTTTTCTTAGTAAGAACATTATTGCTTTTTTACTTAGCTACACAATTATTGATGAACTTGTTGTTAAATAAGCTATATTTCTTCCTAAAACTTTTTTTAAAATTCCATATTCATCTATACCTGTACAGTGTCCTGTATAAATACTTCCTATATTGTATTCACTCATGGCTTTTGCGATATTTATTATATCTTCTTCAGGCATTCCCTTTAAATGAAATCCTCCAATAAGTGATTTTATCCTGTATTCTTTAAATCTTTTCTTTGCTGTATACAGTACATTTAAAATACCCGCATGTGAACATCCTGTAATAATATTGATATAATCTCCCTCTTTAACGACGACAAATATTTCATCCAAAAATCTATCATTTACTTTAATATTGTCTTTTTCAACCAAAAAATTTTCTGTTGTAAAAGCATTATTATATTCTACATCAGCATTTGTAATTGCAAAAAAATCTTTTTCTATTTCTGTATCTTTATTAATTAATATAAAATTGTCTTTGTTTTCTTCATATATTGATGAATCTAAACCTATTTCATCTACTAAACCATTTTTGCGTATTGCATACTTTTTATTAAGTATCATATTGCTTGCATAAATACGCACATTTTTATTTTCATCAATAAGCTTTTTAAGTCCGCCAACATGGTCATAATGCCCATGTGTAAGTACTACCTTACCAATATTCTTTAGATCAATTCCCATTAATCCGGAATTTTTTACAAAATTATCGCTCTGTCCCGTATCTATTAAAACTTCTTTATCTTCTTTCTTTACAAGTAGTGAAAGACCGTGTTCGGCAACAAAGCTTTTTTTAAAAACTACATTTTCAACTAATACCTGAATTTCCATTTATTCACCTCTTTTTACTTAAGAAATTCTATAACTGCCTACTTTTAAAAATAGGCAGCCACACACACAAATTAATCTTCACAATGCCCTTCATGTTCGTGTTTTTCGCAGGCACTACCTGTAGAAACCAGTGTTCCATCAACATATTTCTTTACAACTTCTTCTACATTCCCTTCTGCACCCGTTATAACATCTATCCCGTATCTTAAAAATAAATTAATAGCACTGGAACCCATACCACCTGATATAATACAATCTACACCTTTGTCTTTCAGGTATTCAGGCAAAAATCCCGGCCTGTGCCCTGGATTTGGCAAAAAATTTGAGCTTTTTATCTCATCACCCTCAATGTCAAAAAAAGTGAATCCTTCACAATGTCCAAAATGCATTGAAACATCCCTGCCATCTGACGCAACTGCAATCTTCATTAAACATCAATCCTTTCATTTAAATATTTTTCGATTTTTGTCCACATATTTAAAATTTGATTATAAACAGCACTGTCACTGTATTCAAATAAATTTTTCAAACTCTTAAGTGCTTTTATAACCGTTTCATCAAAATCTATTTTCCCAACAACAAAAATACCATTTTCTTCGCAGTAGCTCTCTATTTCTCTTGAAATCTCCTTATTTAAATCCCATTTGTTTATACATATAAATGACGGAATTTTAAAGCTGCTAATCGCCTTTAAAACTCTCTTCATATCTTCAAAACCCGACATTGTCGGTTCAGCAACGATAAGAACCGCATCAGCTCCAGTTACCGATGCCAACACTGGACATCCTATACCAGGTGTTCCATCAATTATAAGATATTCACTTCCGCCCTGATTTTTAGAAGCTCTTTTCCTTACCTGTGTAACTAACTTGCCGGAACCATCTGCACCAGGATTAAGTTCTGCATATACAATCTTCTCTTTGTCTTTTAATTGAGATATTATAATTTTCCCAGTCTCTTCTTCTTCCATTTTTATAGCACCAGCGGGACATTTATACATGCACAAGCCGCAGCCTTCACAGTGATAAGGATTTATTTTAAAATTTATTATTGCATCATAACGGCAAAGTTTTTCACACAAGCCGCATTGAATACACTTGTCACTGTCAATTATCGCAACTTCCTTACCATAAAAATCATCTTTTTCGACAATTTCGCCTTGTAAAATGATATTAAGGTTTGGTGCTTCTACATCACAGTCAGCCATAATTTTGTTTTTAACAATTGTACTTAGAGTTGTTGCAACTGTTGTTTTTCCAGTACCGCCTTTGCCGCTTAATATTACAATCTGCTTCATTTGCTAATCAGCTCCATTATATCAAAAGACAACTGCTTAAAGCCTTCTTTAATTTTGTTATCAAAGTCAATCAGCAGTTTACCTTTTGAATAGGCTTCGGCAAACTCTTTTTTAAAAGGAATTTTCATTAAAATCCTTATATTCTGTTTACTGCAGTATTTCTCGATAATTTCATCACTTTCACCCGACTTGTTTATTATTACAGCCATCGGTAGATTCATTAACCTTAATAATTTTACCGCAAGGTCAAGATCATGAAGCCCATATGGCGTCGGCTCGGTTACAAGAATGCATATGTCGCTTCCCTCAATTGAATGAATTACTGAGCATGATGTCCCAGGAGGGCTGTCTACTATAACAATATTCCAAGCATTACTTTTAATCATACTGTCAATTCTTCTGAGTACCGGAACTCCAGATGCTTCACCTGTGTTTAACTTACCTTCTATAAATTCAATATTCCCTGCATTACCCACTCTAACATTGCCAATTGTTTTGTTTTTTTCAGTTATTGCATTATGCGGGCACATTTCAAAGCACGCACCACATGAATGGCACAAATGATCAAATACTAGTATTCTTTTACTTAACTTAGACAATGCTCCAAACCTACATGCTTTTACACAGTCACCACATAAAGTACATTTATCATAGTTTATTTCAGGAATTATTACATTAACTGGTATTTCATCATGTATTATAGGCTTTAAAAATAAATACCCGTTAGGCTCTTCAACATCGCAATCTACATATACGCTGTTATCTATGGTTTTAGCAAAATTCACAGAAACAGTTGTCTTACCAGTTCCACCTTTGCCGCTTAATACAGAAATTTTTACACTTTTTATATTAGTGCTCACCATGGTGTCCTCTATTCGTAGGCTCTAAAATTTTTTCAAGTAAGCCTCTATTAAAGTCCTCTAAATTTGTTTTTACATCTCCATTTACCGCTTTATATACAGATATATCTGCAGCATTAAAAACATCCATTGCATTCGGCCCTACATTGCTTGATATAAGAGCTTCAATTTTTTCGTCAAGCAGCAATTGCGATGCTTTTGTTCCCGCACCGCTGCTTTGTGATGCCGCTGTATTATCAAGTACTTTATATTCCATTGTCTGATTGTCAACTATAATAAAATACTGAGCACGTCCAAATCTTGAATCAACCTTCGACTCAAGTGTTTTGCCTTCTGATGAAATTGCTACTTTCATGCTTAAACCTCCATTCATTATTGACATATGCTATTTACATTTATTAATATATAATTATTTTTGTCATATGTCAATAAAATTATTTAAAAAATTTAACATCAAACAACAATGGATTTTTGTCACTTTTGTTATTTAATAATGCAAAACAAAAAGGTTGTCAGCAATATGTTTTTGCCAACAGCCTTAAACATAATGAACTGTCCCTGAATTATTTATCTTCTTTATTGTCTTTTTTATCCAGTTCGTCCAGCCTGTCTTTTATATATTTAAGCTGATCCTCAAGGTATTGAGCTTCTGCTTTCAAATATGCTTTCTCGTCTACAGCATAGCCGAATCTACTCCAACCTGGTATCCCTGTTGCATAGAACATATGTCTATATCCTCTATGCATCCCAAAACCAAATCCATTCATATATCCAGGTACATTATAACCTGCGCAGTAACCCATACCTCTTCCTGTCATTGGTCCAAATCCCATAGGACCTGTTCCATCTCCTCTTGGCATATATATCACTCCTTTTAATTTTGTTATGGTCATATGACCATTTCTTGATTATATAATATCATTATTTTGAACTTATGTCAATAATATTTTACCCTAAAATTATTTTTTTATTGAAATTTTTTCCGCAATGTTTATAACCTTATTAAAGGAATATACAAAAGGAGAATTTTTTATTGCTATAATACGACTATGGCGCAATATTTAGCAAGCATTGATACATAATACAGCGGAATCGCCGTTGGATCACTCAAAGGCTCATCCGTATACCATTTATTAATATCTTTAACAACATCTTCAGGATCTATAATGCATCTTAGCGTCAAGTCTTAGTAGGCAATTTTTTTCTTATAAATCATCCTATATAACACTTTACTATATTTAGGATTTTTGTATGATTTATTCCACTTTTAATCTAAGGCAAGTTATTGTTTTTAAAAAGCTTCCTTCTTTGTTGATTATATAATTTTTAATTCACTTAAACATCTATCTAAGCACTTCTTTTATTGCTTTTCTACCATTTGTCAGTGAACAACCATCAAACAGCATTTCACCTTTATGTACATGATATATATTCAATTTATTGGAATTTTTATTAACATCTACCACTAATAATTCTATTTCTTATTTTATTTTTTTTAATTCGTCTTCTTGTAATATCCATTTAAGTATGAGGATATTACATTGTAAAGCTTACCGCTAGCCTTTCCTTTAATACTAATATCTCCGCTAAATTGTTGTCTCCTTTTTCTTTAAAGCTCATCTTACGTCCTTTCATCCTTTGTGCTAATATGTCGCAAATATTACGCTCCATCGTTCATAAATGCCTATATGATATCCCTTCCGGTGGCTCAGGCAGTTTTATGTCTTCTCTTAAATGATACAGTTTTAAGTCGATTTTATTGCTCACTAAAATTTTAAGTTTAACACGCAGCCTAAAAGGTGAAAGTCCGTTACGGAAGTTGATAGCACCGACCGTTAGCCTAAGACAAGAGTACCCATCGTGTGGTCGGGTACTAACCATATGAAAGTGGCGAAAAAAGTCGGCAGTAAAATCCCAGTCTGACGAACAGAAACTGCATATAAGGCATAAATACACCGGATGAGTCAGCAAAGCAAAACAAAATCCAATGCTATCCGAGGCTTATGGTGTAAATGCAGCAGGTATATGGGAAGAAAGGACGCAAGCTTACTCGAGGAGGTCTTTAAGTATGCTGTGGAGATGAACTTCGAAGCAACAACCCGTGCAGCGATGTGTGGTTGAACTATCAGAAGTCATAATGCAGATGACTATAATGTATAAGATTCTCATTTTACAAAGATAGTTGGATTTGAAGAAGACTAAGAGCTTGCATTTGGAAACAGTGGAAGAAAAACAAAAAGAGGTGTGAAAACTTAATAAAACCATGAATTGAAAGACAATAAGTTTGGGAATACGCCGATTCAAGGAAAGGTTATTGGAGGATTTTCAATAACCCAATCTTATATAAAACTCTTACAAATGATATTTCAAGAAAATAAATCTTTAAAGTATATTTCAAAGGTATAAGATAGTACATAATTCTAAATGAAACGCTGTATACCGAACAGTATATACGGTGGTGTGAGAGGACAGTAGATAAATAATTATTTGTCTTCTATAAAAATATACACTAAGATTAACCCCTCTTTAAGTCTCTGAAATATTTTATTCTCGATAGAGCCTCCACAAGTACAGTTCCTATCACAATACTTGCAATCCCCTGCACTACATTTCCGGGAACATCACCAAATGATGCTTTAAATCCATACATAACTGATCCACCCATGTAATATCCAAAAACCATCCATAATGATGCTATTATAAAAGTTATTATTCTAAACAATATATTTCTATTTTTTCTAAGTAAAAGTGCAACAATAAGTCCTTCTACACCCTTTATTACAAAAGTCCACGGTGCCCATACTGCATATCCTGATAACAAATCTGCAAGTGCAGAGCCAAGTCCACCTGATATAAATCCTGCTAAAGGTCCTAATATGGCAGCTGTTAAAAATATAAAGGAATCGCCAATATTAATATAACCTTTTGTTGCCGGTGTTGGAATCTGAATTACCATCGTTCCAACAGTGATAAGAGCTGTCATCAATGAAATGTAAACAAGCCTTTTTAAATTATTTTCATTCATCATGTATCCCCCTATGTCATTTTTTATATATTATAGCATACAATTGTTATAATTCAATAAATACAATATAATAACAAAATAAAAAATACATAATGTAGTCTATAGACTATTAAATTGAGTGGAATATTTTGTTGTTTTGACTTGCATTGTCTTTTATATTATAATTATATAGTACGGTTTCCGAAATATTTTGGAGGCGAATAAAATGAATGATGATAATATAAAATCACTAGAATATCTTTTAAGAGAAATAAATCACAGAATGAATCTCATAACAAGAAGTTATCTAAACACTAAGGGAATTACAATGTCAAGATTTTGGGTATTAAACAAATTATATAAAGATAAACCCATTACAATGAAACAGCTCCAGATGCAACTTCTTTTATCACCAGGAACCCTTACAGGTTTAATTGATAATCTTGTAAATGATAATCTTGTAAAAAGATGGAGGGATAATGAAGATAGACGCCTTGTATACCTCACATTGACTGAAGAGGGCTATAAACTTTTAGTTGAAATTTTAGAATATCGTTCATCAGTTCTTAAAAAAATAATTGATAATAAAAATTCATTCGATATCAAACAATTAAATGATAATTTAGAATCACTGCTTAAAATGTCTGATGACATTATCGATTTGAAATAATTGCATTAGAAGGTGGATATTTATGAATTTATCAATCAAGATAAAAGATCTCAAAAAGCAATTTAATAATTTTGAAGCAGTTCAAGGCATTACATTTGATGTAAAAGAAGGTGAAGTTTTTGGCCTTTTAGGTCCAAATGGTGCAGGCAAAACAACTACTATAAGAATGATAACGACCTTGATGCCTCCAACATCAGGTGAAATCTTTGTCGCTGGTCTTGATGTAAAAAAAGAAGGTGCTACTGTTCGAAGGCATATAGGATATGTTCCACAAGCTCTTTCTGCAGATTCGACATTAACAGGATATGAAAACCTACTTTTCATTGCAAAATTATTAAGGCTTAAGAAAGACGAAAGAAAGGAACGAATAGATTATATACTCAATATGCTAAATCTTAAAGATGCAGCGAATCGCCTTGTGAGAGAATATTCAGGTGGAATGGTAAGAAGGCTCGAAATCGGTCAGGCTATAATACATAAGCCACAAGTTTTGATACTTGATGAGCCGACAGTTGGGCTTGATCCTGTAGCAAGGCATAACGTATGGAATGTACTTGATAATTTGAGAAAAGAAACAGGTCTTACAATTTTAATTACAACTCATTACATGGAAGAAGCTGAAGCTATTTGTGGAAGAATTGCCATAATGAATAGTGGCAAAATTGCAGCATTAGGTACTCCAAATGAATTAAAGATAAAAACGGGTAATCCGAACGCAAATCTTGAAGATGTGTTTACATTTTTTATTGGAAATCAATTCGAATCAGGAGGTAGTTATCGTGAAGCAAGACAGTTACGCAGAAGATTACAAAAATTTAACTAAGACTAAACCATCTTTGACTTTTATATTTGATTATATGCTCAATTCATTAACTATTGCAGAAATGGAAATAAGAAAGCTAAGGCATGATCCTACAGAACTTTTAACACGAGCTGTTCAGCCTGTTTTATGGCTCCTAATATTTGGTCAGGCATTTTCACGTATTCGTGCAATTCCAACTGGCAATGTAAATTATCAAACATTTATGACTCCTGGTATTTTAGCACAATCTATGATGTTTATATCAATTTTCTATGGCCTTACTATAATATGGGATAAAGATCAGGGCATATTACAAAAATTAATAGCTATGCCGGTACCACGAGCTGCGTTTGTAACAGGTAAAGCATTCGGTGCAGCTGTAAGAGCTACAAGCCAGGTATTCATAATTTTAATATTAGCACTTTTACTGAGGTTAGACATTAAATGGAGTTTTTTAGGTGTTTTTATGAGTATTATCACTATTGTATTTGGTGCTGCTTTTTTCTCATCATTATCAATGGCATTAGCAGCAATAGTAAAAAGTAGGGAAAGATTTATGGGGATAGGCCAGGTTATAACAATGCCATTGTTCTTTGCAAGCAATGCTATTTATCCTATACAAATCATGCCACATTGGCTTCAAATCCTTGCACAAATCAATCCATTAAGCTATGTTGTCGAACTTTTAAGGGGATACCTTATAAATGGCATTACACCTTCTGCTGGGATGGACTGGATAATACTTATATGTGCAACTATATTAATACAGTTTATTTCTGCAATATTATACCCACATATAGTGACATAAAAAACTTATTTAAGTGTTTAAGTGAAAAATAACCACCCCTATGACACTAGGGTGGTTTTTGATTTTGAACCACATTATTTAAAATATTATTTTTTGCTTCCAAAAAATATCGGTTTAATGATTTCCATAATTATTAATGGGGCTAATGACAATAAAATAATAATATCCCAATCATATAAATTTACATTTTTAATATTGAATATAGTATTTAATGGTGTTAATATAACTATCAATTGTAATATTATAGATACAACTAAAGCCAAAATCATATACTTATTTCTAAACAATCCAATTTTAAATATTGATTTATTTGACCTCACATTCATCGCCTGTGAAAGCTGTGAAAGTGTTAAAACCGTAAATGCCATTGTTCTTGCATTGCTTAGACTTTCTTTTAATCCTATGGTAAAAGCCAAAAAAGATACTATACCTATCATTATTCCTTCTACAGGAATTCTAAACCATAGTCCATCTGCAAATACATTTTCATCTTTTGGTCTTGGCTTTTGTAACATAATATCTTTTTCAGAAGGCTCTACACCTAAAGCAAGTGCAGGTAGACTATCAGTTACCAAATTCACCCATAAAATGTGTATTGGCTTTAATGGCATTGGCATTCCCAATAATGTTGCAACAAGTAAAACAAGTATTTCCCCAATGTTACACGATAAGAGATAGTGTATCGACTTCTTTATATTAGCATATATTGTCCTTCCTTCCTCAACAGCGGCAACGATCGTTGTAAAATTATCATCTGTCAATACCATATCAGATGCCTCTTTTGCAACATCAGTACCTGTTATCCCCATTGCTGCACCTATATCTGCCTGTTTCAATGCTGGTGCATCATTTACACCATCGCCTGTCATTGCAACTACAGCTTTATTGTTTTGCCATGCTTTAATAATCCTCATTTTATGCTCTGGTGATACTCTTGCATATACTGATATTTTTTTTACTTTTCCATTCAATTCATCATCTGACATCTTTTCTAAATCCTTACCTGTAACGGCTACATCATCCTTATCTAAAATCCCTAATTCTTTTGCTATAGCCATTGCTGTAATCTTATGGTCTCCTGTAATCATAACAGGTTTTATACCTGCTTTTTTGCATATTTTTACAGAATCTTTTACTTCTTCTCTTGGAGGATCTATCATTCCGATCAATCCGATAAATATCAAATCATTCTCGACACCATCGATGTCCAAAACATTGGGAATATGTTCAATATCTTTATATGATATTGCAAGAACCCTTAAAGCATCTTTTCCCATTTTTTCATTTTCATTCTTTAAATTTAATCTATCATTTTCTTCTAGGGGCTCTACCTTGCCATCTTTTATTATATATTTACATCTCTCAATTACATTATCAGGAGCGCCCTTTGTTATTACACGAAATTTATCGCTTTTCAATCTATGGATTGTCGTCATCATTTTTCTTTCTGAATCAAATGGAATTTCAGCCGTTCTGGGATTTTCCTTTTCGATATCATTTTTTTTAGATACATTATTTTCAAAAGCCGCCACTAATGCAACTTCTGTCGGATCTCCATAGCTTTTACCTTCATTATCGATAAAGGCATCCGTGCATAATGCAGCATTTTTTAAGATGAAGTTCGCATCACTATCATATTTTTCTTTTAAATTTATTTCTTTAAAGTCAGTGTATATTTTAACTACAGTCATTTTATTTTGTGTAAGTGTACCTGTTTTATCCGAGCATATTACACTGGCACTTCCCAATGTCTCAACAGCTGGAAGCTTTCTTATTATAGCATTTCTCTTAATCATCTTTTGAACGCCAAGTGCTAGCGTAATTGTAACAATCGCCGGTAATCCTTCAGGTATTGCCGCAACTGCTAAACTAACTGATGTCATAAACATATCAAAAACAGGCCTTTTTTCCATTATTCCTATAAAAAATATTATAGTGCAAATTATTAATGCTCCTGTACCCAGATATTTGCCGAGCTGTTCCAATTTAATTTGCATTGGTGTTTTTATTTTATCATCATCTTCAAGCATATTTGCAATTTTTCCCATTTCAGTTTCCATTCCAGTTGCAGTGACAATAAATTTTCCCCTGCCATATGTGACGATTGTACCAGCATATACCATATTAATCCTGTCGCCAATATTTAAATCCTTATCAGATAATTTATCGCTTACTTTTTCCACTGGCAAAGATTCACCTGTAAGCGCTGACTCATCAATCTTTAAATTAACAGATTCTATTATCCTTCCATCAGCAGGTACAAAATTACCTGCCTCAAGAAAAATTATATCACCTGGCACAATTTTTTGTGATTCTACATCATTTATTTTACCATCTCTTAAAATTCTTGATACCGGTGCGGAAAGTTTTTTTAATGCTTCAAGCGATTTTTCTGCATTATTTTCTTGTATCATTCCTAAAAATGCATTCATTAAAATAATAAAAAGTATAATAACTGCATCAGTAAACTCACCTAAGAACAATGATACAATAGAAGCGATAATTAATATAATAACCATATAATCTTTAAACTGATCAATAAACATTGAAAGAATTGTCCTTTTATTTTTTGTCCTCAGAGTATTTGGCCCGTATTTCTCAAGTCTTTTAGCTGCTTCGCCCTCGGAAATGCCTGAATTTATGTCTACCTTCATTTCCTTCGCAATTTCTAAAGCATCAAGTGTCCAAATTTCTCTCATTGTAAACCTCCTAAAATTTTTCTTTTAACATAAATAAAGACCTTTATTTTGTATTATTCCACAAAATAAAGGTCTCACTCGCAATTTTGCTTAACCAGCCGGGTATAAACCGAGATGACGACTGATTAAATAAGAGTTACTCCCCTTTATATGTATTATATCATATTATTGAATAACATCGTCACTTGATATATAATTTTTTGCTTTTGTTGAAACATATAATACAATTAAGTCGTCAAGTCTACGGCTTAGGTCAAGTACTATATCATACTTAACCTCCTCCTGCTGAACTAAATCATCAAGTTCATCTCTAAGGCTACTGATTTGTTTTTCCAATATCGAAATATTTTTGCACATCATAAGTTCCCCTTTTCAAATAATCGCATATACAATTTTACCATTTGAAACCAAAAAATTCAATAGGATATTTAAGAAATTCTATTTGATTTTTCTCACTATTTTTGACAATTCTTTGTATAAATCTACTATATTTTTACCAAATTCGATTTCCCAATCTTCTTTTCCTTCTTTAACTGTTAAATCTTCGCCATTTAAAGCTCTACTCATTATGTCGTCATTTAAGATTTTTTGTTTAATTTTTGTCATCGAATTTTCAATTGTTATATCTGCCATATTTTCCATCATAAATCAACTCCTATAATATATTCTATATATAGTTATATATTCTTTATATGTTATTATTTTCCTGCTTTTAACAAAAATTTTTTTATTTCATTGATTCTTTGGATATCATGTTAACTGCTTTATCAATAGCTATATTTAAATTTTCCTTTAATTTTCCACTACCTTGACATGATTTAGGGCTCCCGCCACCTTTTCCATCTATTACGTCCAATATTTCTTTAAAAAATGAATTTATGTTTATATTGACATCATCAGAACGTGAAATTATTATATCAACATTCTCAGAAACATTGCTTAATATGGCAATCATACCCCTTCCTTTCGCAATAATTTGTGATAATGTCCGTAATTCTTTTATTTTACGGTTTTCATACGTTTTTACTATTAATCGATATTTATTTAAATTAATTGATTTATCTAGTAATTTTTCTGCCTCATATGACAATATATTATCCTTTAACTTATTTAATTCCTTTTTTAATTCCTTATTTTCTAATGTTAATTTATTAACGCTATTAATTACACCACTTTCTTGAATCGATAGAATGTTTGTTAATCTATTTATATAATTATTTTTATTTATAAAGTCTTTCACTGCCCTCAATCCGCAGACAAATTCTACTCTTATTCCATCCTTAACCTTTTCCCATTTCCTGATTTTAATAATACCTATTTCGCCTAAATTTTTTACATGTGTACCTCCGCATGGTGAATAATCAAATTCTTTTATCTCAACAATTCTTATATTATTGCTAATCTTAGGTTCTTTTCTCAATGGTAATTCATTCAATTTTTCATTGTCAACAAAATACGTTATAACAGGTAAATTTAAATATATTATTTTATTTGTTTCTTCTTCTACTTTTTCTATATCCTTTTCTGA